>CAIPMZ010000020.1 GCA_903866285.1 uncultured bacterium | reverse complement strand
AAAAAGAAGTGGTCAAGTAAATTAATTATTAGCAGAAGAAAGAAATAACCATGGCAAGAAGTTTAAAAAAAGGACCATATATTGATGAGCGCGTTGTAAAGAAGGTTTTAAATGCAACCCCAGCGCAAGGAACTATTAAGACCTGGTCTCGAGCTTGCACGATTACCCCAGAAATGATTGGCTTTACTTTCGGAGTGCATAATGGAAAAGAATTTATCCCAGTTTATATTACTGAAGAAACAGTTGGGCATAGACTTGGAGAATTTTCTCCAACTCGTAAGTTCACCCGACATGGAGGGAAGATGCAGAAAGAATTAGAATCAGCAGCTAAGCAAAAAGCGCAAGATGCCGCTAAAGCAGCCAAGGCTGAACCAGCAGGAGGAGCGAAGAAAAAATAGTATCCGAAAGCGCACTACGAAAGCGCACATTCGAAAAATTTCGTAGATTCGCACTTAATTCGTAGATTCGTATCGGTAAAATATATGAAAGTTACAGCAACACTCAAAAATTTAAGAATGTCTCCCCGAAAGGTTAGATTAGTTACCCGCAGCATTGTTGGGATGAACTGCTCTGTGGCATTGATCCAATTGCAAAACCTTGTTAAGAAAACAAGTAATCCTTTGGAAAAGCTTCTGCGAAGCGCGATTGCAAATGCGGAAAATAACTTTGGTTTAGATAAGGACAATTTGTTTGTAAATAATATTCAAGTTGGCGGGGGACCAAGTTTAAAAAGATGGTTGCCAAGGGCTCAAGGAAGAGCAACTTTGATTCTCAAGAGAACTTCCCAGATTGATTTGGAATTGGAAGAGCGAGTCGAAGGTAAAAATCGTAAATCGAAAGAGCAGTTAGAGAAGGAACGAGCCGTGAAAGAAAAGGCTAGCAAGAAAAGCGTTAAAGAAGAAGAGGTGCAAGACGCTGAAGTTGTGGGCGAAAAAAAGACTGCGACGAAAAAGACTGCTGTAAAAAAGGAAGTTCCTAAAAAAGGACAACAACAAGATGGTAATTTTTTGAATAAAGTTTTTCAGCGGAAATCAGGAGTATAATATATTGTTTTAGTTTAATTTTAATTTAAAAGAGAGTGTAAAATTTTCAATTTTCAATTTTCAATTTTCAAACATTTCGAAATTAAAGTATTAGAAATTGTTTAGAAATTAGAAATTAGAAATTAGAAATTGAAATAAGATATGGGACATAAAGTTAACCCAACTGGACTTAGAATAGGTATTACCAACACTTGGAAATCAAGGTGGTTTTCAGATAAGGATTATACTAAAAAACTCAAGGAGGATATCCAAATTAGGGAGTTTATCATGAAAAAGTATAAAGCAGCGGCAATTGCAGAGGTTGAAATTGAGCGTAGCGCAAATACTCTAAAATTGATCGTGAAAACATCGCGTCCGGGAGTTCTGATTGGAAGGGGTGGCACTGGTATCGTTGATATGGGAGTAGTGATTAAGAAAAACTTTTTCGCCGGTAGGAAGGTTGACCTTAAAATAGAAGCTCAGGAAGTCCGTCAGTTTGAGGAAAATGCTTCGCTAGTTGCGCAAAGCGTGGCTGAGCAGTTAGAAAAGCGAGTGCCATTCAGACGTATTTTGAAATCAACCCTGGATACAGTTGAAAAGAATAGAATTGTTAAAGGAGTCAAGATTGAGATTTGCGGTCGCTTGGGCGGAGCTGAAATGGCTAGAAGAGAATGGCTTTCAAGAGGAACGGTTCCATTACATACGCTACGAGCTGACATAGATTTTGCTAAAGCTACGGCGTTTACTACCTATGGTGCAATTGGAATTAAGACTTGGATTTATAAGGGAGAAGTCTTTGAAGAAAAAAATTAAAGATTAAAAATCAAAAATCAAAATTTAGGAATTCGTTTCACTCATGATTTTTGAAATAAAGTTTCGAAGCAATACAATAATTTTACATTTTGAGATTTGAATTTTGAATTAAATATACGCATATGTTGATGCCAAAAAAAGTAAAACACAGGAAGATTCATCGCGGAGGAGCAATCCGTGGAGTTGCAACCAAAGGTAATACTGTAAGTTTCGGTAGCTTTGGTCTTAAAGCAACAACCTCAGGATTAATTTCAGCTCGTCAGATCGAAGCTGCTCGAAGAGCGATGACGAGGTATATTAAGAGAGGTGGAAAGATTTGGATTAGAATTTTCCCGGATAAACCAATGACTAAAAAGGGTGATGAAACTCCGATGGGTAAGGGAAAAGGTAGCGTTGATCATTTTGTAGCCAAGACCAAGGAAGGTAGAGTTTTGTTTGAGATGGATGGCATAGATATCTCAGTTGCTAAAGAGGCGATGAGATTGGCTTCTCATAAACTATGCGTTAAGACGAAATTTGTGGTTAAGGAAAAATAGAGGATAGTAATCGCGAATCGACACGAATTTTTCTCGAATGGTCGCGAATAAGAAAAGAACATTAGGGATAATTAGTGAAGTAGATTAGTGATTAATTAGCGATTTATAACATTATGAAAATTTTGGAAATTAGAGATTTAAATATTGAGCAGATTAAGAAATTAATCGCCGAGAAGCAATCTCAAGCAGTTAAGCTTAAATTTGATATTGCAGCTCGTCAGCTTAAGAATCATCGAGAGTACCGCGAGCTCAAAAAGGATGTAGCGCGGGCGATGACTATTTTGAAAGAAAAGGAGCAATAAAATATATAATTAGGATAAAAACTAGGATATGACAAACACTACTAAAAAATTAGCAACAAAGAAAGGTAAAGTTGTGAGCGACTCAATGGACAAAACCATCGTGGTTGCTGTCCAATCCTTGAAAACGCATCCGAAATATTTAAAAAAGTATCGATCGACTAAAAACTATAAGGTTCATGATGCCGAAAATAAGCACAAGGTTGGAGAGGTGGTAGAATTTACTGAATGTCGGCCAATGAGTAAGGATAAAAATCACATCGTAATATAGATGTCCTAGCGTTCTAGATGTTGTAACTGTTGTAATTGAAAACAAATAGAACACATAGAACAATTATAACAATTAGAACAATTAGAATAATAAACATATGATTCAGGCAGAAACAAGATTAAGAGCAGCAGATAATTCTGGAGCAAAGATAATTGAATGCTTCAAGGTTCTTGGTGGAACTCGCAGACGTTATGCTTCGGTTGGAGATATCATTGTTTGCTCTGTGAAATCAGCTGAACCAAGAGGTTTAGTAAAAAAGGGAGATAAAGTTCGGGCTGTGATTGTTCGCCAACGAAAAGCTTATCGCAGAAAAGATGGTTCCTATATTCGCTTTGATGAAAATGCCGCTGTGATTGTTAATGAAAAAGAACCGAAGGGAACTCGTATTTTTGGACCAATCGCTAGAGAATTGCGAGAAAAAGGATTTGCTAAGATTGTTTCTTTGGCCCCAGAAGTATTATAAAACGAAGGAATGTTCTAAATGTTGTGATTGTTGAAAGTGAATTTGGACAACTAGAACAAAATAGAACAATTATAACAATTAGAACAGTAAAATAGTATGAGAATTAAAAAAGGAGACCTCGTAAAAAAAATTGCCGGTAAGGATAAAGGTAAACAGGGGAAAGTCCTCCGAACAATTCCAAGTGAGGGAAGGATTGTGGTTGAAAAAATGAATATTGTAAAGAAGCATAAGAAAGCTCGCCGAGAAGGTGAAAAAGGTCAACGGGTTGAAATGGCTGCTCCGTTTGATGCTTCAAATGCGATGTTAGTTTGCCCATCCTGCGGCAAATCGACCCGAACCTCATATGCGTTTGTGCAAGAGAAAAAGGTCCGAGTATGTAAGAAATGTGGGAAAGAAATATAGAAAATAAATCGCGAATCGACACGAATTTTTCTCGAATAGTCGCGAATAAAAAACATTAGGGATAATTAGTGAAATAGATTAGTGATTAATTAGAGATTTATACTATTATGAAAATAATTCCAGCAAAAGAAAAATATTCCAAAACAGTTGCAAAGCAAATGCAAGAAAAGTTTGGCTATAAGAGTGTCATGGCAGTACCTCGTATTCAGAAAGTGGTTGTTAATGTTGGAATTGGAAAAATTGTCAAAGAAAACGATAAAATTGAAGAGATCGTCAATACACTAACCGCGATTACTGGTCAAAAACCAGTTAAGACGAAAGCTAAGAAAGCAATCGCTGGCTTTAAGACCAGGGAAGGCATGGAAGTCGGTGTAAAAGTAACTTTGCGCGGAGCAAGAATGTGGCAGTTTATTGATAGATTGATTGTAGCAACCCTTCCAAGAACGCGAGATTTCCAGGGAATTGGTAGAAAATCGGTTGATACAAGTGGCAACATTAATATTGGAATTAGAGAGCATTTAATTTTTCCTGAAATTTCACCTGAACGAGTAAAGCACACTTTTGGATTGCAAGTAACAGTTTCAACTAGTGCTGTTTCGCAAGAGCAGGGATTGGAATTATTTAAATTATTAGGATTTCCGTTAAAAAGCGAATAAATTGTGATGGCTGTCCCGCAACCAATTCCGAAAGAAGTTTTCAAGTAGAATTGAAATTTTCTTTCGGAATTCGCCTACGGCTCAGTCTGATATAAGATAAAGTTTAATTTAAGAATTGGTGCGGGACGCTCATTTTTGTAGCTACTCGCTCCGCTCATAGACAAAAATGGCGAAAACATCTACCCAAGCTAGAGCAGAGAAGAAACCAAAATTTTCGACACGGATTGTGCGAAGGTGTTGGCGTTGTGGTCGAAAACATGGTTATCTTCGAGCATTTGATATTTGCAGAATTTGCTTTCGCGAATTAGCAAGTAAAGGTGAATTGCCCGGAGTAAAAAAGAGTAGTTGGTAATATAGAAATTTAAAAGTTAAAAATCAAAGTTAAAAATTATTGAATTAGCTACGCTCATGATTTTAAAAATCATCGCAAAGCGATTCCAATATTTTCCATTTTGAGATTTACATTTTGATTGATAGTTTAAATATAATTAGGATAATGAATTAGAATATGTTAGATCCAATAGCAGACATGCTTACAAGAATTCGAAATGCACAGCGAGCGAAACATGCAAAAGTTTCGGTTCCTTTTTCGAAGTTAAAATATTCAATTGCTCAAATTTTGCAGCAACGAAATTTTATTCAAGCTGTGAAAAAAGAAGACGGGGAAAAATTTCCAGTCCTTAATATAACTTTGAAGTATGAGGTTGTTTCAAACACTGAGAAAAATCCGGCCATTAGAGAAATAAAGCGAGTAAGTAGACAGGGCCAGCGGATCTATGTGAAGAAAAATGATATCAAGCGAATCAAGAATGGCTATGGGATTTCAATTGTTTCCACTTCGAAAGGAATCATGACGGGAGATAGCGCAAGAAAACTTGGTTTGGGTGGTGAAATAATTTGTGAAGTCTGGTAAGTAACACATAACATAGAACATAAAACATAGAGCAAAATTTTTTAACATGTTCCATGCTCCATGTTCCATGATTACATATATATGAGTAGAATTGGAAAAAAACCTGTAGCTATTCCTCAGGGAGTGACTATCACTGTAGATAAGAATTTGGTTTCCGTTAAAGGGCCAAAGGGCGCTCTTAAATTCGAGCATCATGAAGATGTCGCTATTGAAATTTCACCGGAAACTATCTTAGTTGCGAAAGTAGGAAAAGGAAAAAATGCGCCAGCGATTTGGGGTACAACTGCTAGGATTATTGAAAATATGTTTGAAGGGGTAACCGTTGGTTTTAAAAAACAACTTGAACTTAACGGAGTTGGTTTCCGTATGGCAGTAGCCGGTAAGAAAATTAATTTAGCGCTTGGTTTTTCACACCCAGTTGAAGTTCAAATTCCAGAAACGCTCGAAGTTATTATTGAAGGAAATACGATGACCGTTTCCGGGATTGATAAGCATGAAGTTGGACAATTTTCAGCCAATATCAGAGCGCTTAAGCCAGTAGAGCCGTATAAAGGAAAAGGCTTTAAATACACGGGAGAACATGTTCGCAGAAAAGAAGGCAAGAAATCATCGAAGTAATCACATAACATAGAGCATAAAGCATAGAGCAAAATAACAAAAGAAATATGTTCCATGCTCCATGTTCTATGATTCATGATAATATTATGAAAAAACCAAGTAACAATAGCAGCCGTTTGCAACGAAAACGTCGTGTGCGCGCAAAAATTTCAGGCAGTAGTGAGCGACCGCGTTTGTCGGTTTTTAAAAGCTTGAAAAGTATTTATGCTCAAGCGATTGATGATACTACTGGAAAAACTTTGGCTAGCGCAAAACTTTCAGAAATTAAGAAGAGTGCAAATACGATTGAAGGCGCCAAGGAAGTTGGAAAGCTAATTGCTGAAAAATGTCTTGCTTTGAAAATAGAAACTGTGACTTTCGATAGATCGGGTTATCAATATCATGGAAGAGTTAAAGCTTTAGCTGAAGGAGCTCGAGAAGGCGGACTCAAATTTTAGTAACACATAACATAGAACATAAAACATAGAGCAAAATTTTTAACATGTTCCATGCTCCATGTTCCATGTTTCATAATTGAATTATATATGGACAAAAGATCAGGCAAAAAACCAGTGAGAAGAGAAAAGCCAGAATTTGAGCAAAAGCTTTTAGATTTGGCTAGAGTTACTCGCGTAGTTAAAGGCGGACGAAGATTTCGTTTTCGCGCAACCCTCGTAATCGGAAATCGTAAGGGACAAGTTGGGGTTGGGGTGGCTAAGGGATCTGATGTTTCTGATGCAATCCAAAAAGCTTACAACGATGCTAAAAAATGCATGATAACTGTAAAATTATCTGCGAATACTATCCCGCATGATGTTAAAATGAAGAAGGGTAGCGCTAAAATTTTACTTAAGCCAGCGGCTGAAGGACGAGGGGTAATTGCTGGAGGAGCTGTCCGAGCAGTGGTTGATTTGGCTGGAATCCGGGATATTGTTTCAAAATCACTGGGAACTTCAAATAAATTAAACGTTGCCAGAGCAACGATCGAAGCTTTGCGAAGCCTGAAAGAGCCAAGAATCAAAACAGAAGCTGTTGTTAAGGAGGAGATTATTAAAGAGGAAATAAAGAAATAATTTTTGTTATATATAATTGACATCTCTGAAAATATATTTATATAGAATAAGACATTTGTATATTTGTATATTTGTAAAAGATTTGTAATTTTGTAGGATTATGCAAATTCATCAACTTACGCTTAAAAAAAGAAAACCAAAGAAGATTGTTGGTCGCGGAGGAAAACGCGGAACATATTCTGGACGTGGAAATAAAGGTCAAAAGTCTCGTTCAGGAGCCGCCATTGACCCTTTGTTTGAAGGTGGACGATCTTCCTTAACAGAACGTCTAAAGAAAGTTCGCGGTTTTAAATCTAGAACTCCAAAAAAGACCGTTGTTAAGATTTTTGATTTGGAAAAAAACTTTAAAGATGGCGAGCTAGTTTCAATTGAAACTTTAATTGCAAAGAAAGTTATTTCCAAGAAAGATGCTAAAGATGGGGTGAAAATTTTAAGCACTGGTGAACTTTCCAAGAAGCTGACAATTGAGAAGGAGCTACTCCTTTCGCAAACTGCTAAAGATGTTATAATGAAAGCAGGTGGAACCATTAAAGAATAGCTTTTAGCTTTTAGTTTTTAGCTTTTAGAATTTTTTCTAAAAATGGGCTATAAGCTAGTGAAGCTAGTGAAGCTAGTGAAGCTATTTTATGTTAGACAAAATAACTCAAATTTTCAAAATAAAAGAACTTCGTAATAAGATCCTCTTCATTCTGGGGATTCTTATTGTTTTTCGGGTAGCAGCCAATATTCCGCTTCCAGGGGTTGATAGTGAACAATTGCGTCGTCTTTTTGAAGGTAATCAACTCCTGGGAATGCTAAACGTCTTTTCGGGAGGAGGTCTTACGAATATTTCGATTGTGATGTTGGGCGTGGGTCCTTATATTACAGCTTCGATTATTATGCAACTGCTCACGATGATAGTACCCAGGATTGAACAAATCTACAAAGAAGAAGGTGAGGCGGGTAGGCAGAAATTTAATATGTGGACGCGTTGGCTAACGGTTCCTTTGGCAATAATGCAAACTTTTGGTTTAGTAACTTTACTGCGTTCGCAGAATGTTATTGGGGTGCTGTCACCCTTTGAGATGGCAGTTTTGGTGCTAATTGCGACAACGGGGACGATTTTCTTGATGTGGCTCGGAGAGCTTATTACGGAAAAAGGGATTGGAAACGGAGTTTCATTAATTATCTTTGCGGGGATTGTTAGTAGTTTACCGTCTTCAGCCTCAAAGCTATTTTTAACTTTTGATTCAACTCAGTTTTTTACTTACGCAATTATTCTAGCGGTGATGTTAGTTACGATTGCCGGGGTAGTTTTAATTACGGAAGGACAGCGCAATATTGCGGTTTCTTACGCAAAACGCGTGCACGGGGGCAATACTTACGGCGGGGCATCTTCGCATTTGCCATTGCGCGTTAATCAAGCTGGCGTGATTCCAATCATTTTCGCGATGTCCATTATGCTTTTCCCTGGAATGATTGCAACTTTTTTGACGAAAGCGAGTAATGAAACTGTAGCTCAGTTAGCAACTAACGTAAATTCCTTATTTCAAAATCAGGTTTTTTATAGTAGTATGTACTTTGTCTTAATTGTGATGTTTACTTACTTTTATACGGCGGTGGTTTTTGATCCCGTAAAAATTTCAGAAAATCTCCAAAAGCAAGGTGGCTATATTCCAGGCATTCGCCCAGGAAAAACTACAGCTGACTATCTTTATAAAATCATGAATCGAATTACGTTGGCAGGCGCTTTATTTTTAGGCGCTATCGCCGTGTTGCCTTTTATCATACAAGGTCTGACAAATATTCAAACTTTGCAAGTTGGTGGCACGAGTATTTTGATCGTAGTTTCGGTCGTGATTGAAACGATTAAACAAATCGAAGGGCAGTTAGTAATGCGAGATTATGAAGGATTCTAAAAGTCACAAAACATAGAGCATAGAGCATAGAGCATTTTTGTTCCATGTTCCATGTTCCATGTTCCATGTTTAATGAATTTAATTATCTTCGGTCCTCAGGGCTCTGGCAAGGGGACGCAGGCTGAAAAATTAGCTGAGAAATTTAATCTGTCCCACATTGAAACCGGACAGATTTTTCGTGATGTCGCTAAACTTGATTCTCCGTTGGGGGTTAAGATAAAAGATTTGAGTGAAAGTAGGGAGCTGATTCCAGATGAAATAACGGTGGATTTCCTAGTGCATCACTTAGAAAAAATTTCACCCGATAAGGGGGTCATTTTAGATAGCGCTCCGCGTACTCTTGGGCAAATCCAGCCAGTAGAAAAACTAATGAAAGCTCAGAATCGATCGATCGATAGGGCAATTTATATCTCGCTCCCGTATGGCGAGTCGGTAGCTAGGATAACTAAACGCTTTGCTTGTACGAGCTGCGCTAAGCCTATTATTTTAGGCAAGCACGTCGAGCTTGCTAGCGACATTTGTCCTTTTTGCGGTGGCCAAATAGTTCAACGTAGTGACGATACGCCGGAGGGTATTGTTAAACGACTAGATATTTTCTATAATACAACTATGCCCGTCGTTGAAGCCTATCGAAAAAAAGGCCTCTTGATTGAGGTTGATGGAGGCAGGGGGATGGAGGAAGTATTTGAAGACATAATTTCAAAATTTGAAATTTGAAATTTGAAATTTGAAATTTAAAATTATTAGTGTATGTCTATTCACATTAAAACTGAATCCGAACTCGCTATTATGCGCTTGGCTGGTAAGAAATTGGCGCAGGTGATGCAGCGGCTTGAAAAAGAGATTAGGCCTGGCGTTTCGACTTTAGCGATAGACCAACTAGCAGAGAAGCTTATTTTAGAACGTGGTGGTCGGCCGGCTTTTAAAGGTTACGGTGGAGGTAAAAATCCTTTTCCAGCTACGATTTGCGCCTCAATCAACAGTGAAGTCGTGCACGGCATTCCAAGCAAGGAGCGTCTTTTAAAAGCGGGTGATATCTTTAAAATTGATCTCGGTTTAGAAATCGAGGGCTTTTTTTCTGATATGGCGCGAACTTTTGCCGTCGGAGAAATTTCGGAGGAGGCTGAAAAATTAAGGGAAGCTACGCAGCAAGCTTTTTGGCAAGGAATTAAGGGCTTAAAAGACGGTGTGATGCTGAGCGTTTATTCAAAGGCGGCTGAAAAAGTTGTCAAAAAAGCTGGTTTTTCGGTGGTAAAAAACTTAGTCGGACATGGGATTGGCCGGAATTTACATGAGGAACCTCAAGTCCCGAATTATTTTGAAGCAAGTTTTCGCGATTTAAAATTAAAGGCTGGGATGACTTTGGCGCTGGAGCCAATGGTTAACGCGGGAGATTTTAAGACTGTCCTGGGCAAGGATGGTTGGGTTTTCGAAACCAAGGATGGCTCACTCAGCGCGCACTATGAAAATACGATTTTGATTACTAAAAACGGAGTTGAGATTTTGACGCAGTAAAAAGTAGATTTTATTGGCTATGTGAAATCAATTAAATTTTGTTGCAGCTAGACGTTGGAGGCTTAGCCTCCTTGCAACTGGCAGCGTTCTAATTGGTTCAGTCTAAAATTCTAGATTTTTTAATTTTGGATAAAAAAAACCCCCATAGTTTCTACAATGAGAAAGGGGTAAGTGATGCAAGTTACAAAATGTTTTAGAGAGCATTTTGTAACTTGCAAAAAAGTCAATTTTTGTGATTCACCTCTAGCGCTGAAGCTGCTAACTCTTTCAAAATAAGAGTTTCTGGCTTCAGTTCAAGCTGCCACCCTGATGGATTCCAGGGCGTAAACCCGAAAATACAATATGGTGCAGAAAGAAGAGCGGCTAAAAATGCCCAATCTACTTTTCCAGTGATGGCCAAGATTAGAAAAGTCAAGGGGACTAAAAATAGATTTTTTTTCAAAATAACTCCTTTTTTTAAAAAACATTAGAAAAATATACATCGCAACAACCTTTAATTATATAGCAAAACTATGGAAAAGTCAATGGGGGGTGAAAATATGTCTCAGGCAAGCTCTTTTTTGGGGTTGGATTTTGGGCATGCCAAAATTGGCTTGGCGTTGGCTGATGGAGAGACGCGGATGGCTTTTGCTTTGGGAACTTTGAAAAATGACCAGCATTTTCAAGAGAAATTAAAAAAAATTGTTCTTGAAAATAATGTTGGCAAGATTATTATCGGTAAAACGAAGCACGATAATGATTTAGAAAGCGGTGATGAAAAATTAAAATTTGGAAGAGAGCTTGAAAGTAAATTGGATGTTTCGGTTGAATTTTTTGACGAAATGTTTACAACTAAAATGGCCCATGAAAATCTCAAAATGCACGGCGGCAAGAATATCGCCCAATTTGACGATCAAGAAGCCGCCAGAATAATTTTGCAGAGCTGGCTAGACAAGGCACAATAGACCTTACCTAATTGGGATTTTGCTAGTCCCTGGTTCCTGGTTACTGATTACCGATTACTGATTACCAATTAGCCTAGGCATTTTCGAATCCTGTGGTATAATTAAGTAAAGTTAACATTTATAATAAATTAATTTTAATTCAGATGGAAAATAAAATTTATTTGTCAGTGGTAGTGCCTGCGTATAAAGAAAAAGAGCGAATTGGGAGTAATTTGCTTGAGATTGAAAACTTTTTAAACACGAAGAATTTTACCTACGAAGTTATCGTGGTGGTAGATGGTTCGCCAGATAATACCGCGGAAGTTGCCCAGAATTATTCTAGTCAAATTAAAAACTTGCGCGTGATTAATAATAAGAAAAATCATGGCAAGGGCTATGTAGTACGTCAGGGCCTCTTGGAAGCTAAAGGTCAGTATGTAGTTTTCTTGGATGCAGATGGCTCAACTTCGATTACCCACGTCGAAAAGGCTTTGCCAGAACTTGAAAAGGGCGCAGATCTGGTAGTTGGTTCTCGAAAAATTAAAGGGGCTTTTGTGCAAATTCATCAGCCGCGACATCGCGAAATTATGGGGGAAGGTGGCAATTGGCTAATTCGAATTGTCTTGGGGCTTTGGAGTTTTCCAGATACGCAATGTGGTTTTAAAATGCTAACCGGAAAAGCGGCGCATGAAATCGCTAAAAGAATGGTGGTGGACCGTTTTGGTTTTGATTTTGAACTGATTATCCTTGCTAAAGCGCTTGGTTTTAAAATTGTGCAAATGCCGGTCAGGTGGCTGAATGAGGAGGGCTCAACTGTAAGCCTAACTGGGCCGAATGGTTTTGTGCAGGTCTTGATTGATTTATTTAAAACCAAGGGTCGCCTGATTATGGGAAAGTATAAGATTAAGAAGGTGAAATAATAGACAATAGACAATAAACAATAGACAATAGACAATAAAATACAGAATATAAAAGTGAGATTTTGAAGTTTTGAAAAAAATAAAAAATTCGAGTCATTTGAATAAATATTCAAGTTGTTCGAGTCGCATAAAGCGATGCAAATAAATATCAACAATATAGACGAAAAAGAAGTCGAAAAAGAGTTGCCAAAAAATGGTAGTCAGGCTTCGGAGCTGCGACAAGACATTGTCACGGGCGATTGGGTAGTAATTGCGACGGGGAGAGCAAAACGCCCGGATGTTTTTGCAAATCTTGAAAGAGTTAAGGATGATAAGGGTATTGAGCGTTGTCTTTTTGAGGATCCAGTAGCTAGCGGACAAGAGCCAGACGTACTTATTTATGCTGATAAAGAGGGCGAGTGGTCGTTGCGAGTTTTTCCAAATAAATTTCCAACGGTTTCTCAGCTTGCAACCATCGGTCCAAAACCAGAAGGCCCGTATTTCTCAATGCCGGGGGTAGGTTTTCATGAGGTAATTGTGACCAGGGATCATTTCAAACATCTGGCGATGATGAATACGCTGGAGGTCGCGGAAGTTTTCGATGCGTATCAAGATCGCTATCTTGATTTGATGAATAAGAAGAATGTTAATTTTATTGCGATTTTTCATAATCATGGCAAAGAGGCTGGAGCTTCACTCACGCATCCTCATTCTCAGCTGATGGCTATTCCGGTGATTGCGCCATATCCAAGGCTGGAGCTTGATGGGGCTGAAATGTATTATCGAAGTAATAGACAATGTGTTTACTGCGTGATGACAGAATATGAAAGTCAGTTTAAAGAAAGAGTTGTCTTTGAAAATGACGAGTTTATTGCTTTTTGCCCTTTTGCCTCACGGGTGGCTTTTGAGGTTTGGGTACTACCGAAAAAACATAGTCCTTATTTTGAACGCATTACAGATGAGCAGAAAATTAAACTGGCGGAGGTTTTTAGTAAAGGCTTAGGTTCTATTTATAAAGGGCTGAATGATCCGGCGTATAATTTTTATATTAATACTTCGCCTTGTGACGGTAAGGATTACCCCCATTTTCATTGGCATATTGAGATCCTGCCGCACACTTCGATTTGGGCTGGTTTCGAATTAGAGACTGGAATTGAAATTTCCACCATTCAGCCAGAGGTAGCAGCGGAATACCTTAGGGGAAAATTATAAATTATTTATTAATGAATGACGAATTAACGGATTGTGAATCAGCGAGCTGAATACGTTAATTCTTTAATACGTTAATTTTAAATTGTATCTTTTATGCACGATTTTATCATAAGTTTTTTCGCGGGTTTTCCAAAAGAGCTGGCAACTTTTTTAATTGCGCTAATTCCCATTACGGAGTTAAGAGTTTCAATTCCCTTGGCGATTAAGGTGTATAGTTTATCCCCAGCAATGGCTTTGCTGTATTCGGTGGCAGGCACCTTTTTTTCAATGGCAATTATTGTTTTACTTTTAGATCCAATTTCAAAATTACTTTCAAAGTACATTCCGCTTTTTAAAAAGTTTTTTGCTTGGCTGTTTGAACACACCCGAAAGCGAGCTGGAAGTAAAATGGAAAAATATGGCGAGTGGGCAATTTTCATTTTGGCGGCGACGCCAATTCCTCTTTTGGGCGGAATGACCGGAGCCTTGGCTGCTTTTATTTTTAACGTGCCACTGAAAAAATCTTTGCCGTTGCTACTAGTTGGGACGATTGTTTCTGGATTAATTGTGATGGGCGTGACAATCTATTTTTAGTTAAAAATAGTTTATGGAAATTGAAACAAGAATCTCAATTTTTAAGGGAAAAGGAGTCAGAAAAATCATTCACAATAATGAATGGTGGTTTTCGGTTGTGGATGTGGTGGAAGCGTTGACGGATAGCGTAAATGCTAGGGATTATTGGTATAGAATGAAAATTAGAGTAAAAGATGATGATGGTCTTGAGTTGTCGACAATTTGTCGACAACTGAAATTGCAGTCTGCTGATGGCAAATTTTACGAAACCGATTGTGCTAATACGGAGGGAATTTTCCGGATTATTCAGTCTATCCCGTCACCGAAAGCTGAGCCATTCAAGCGTTGGCTGGCAAAAGTCGGCTATGAGCGAGTGCAAGAAATCGAAGATCCGGAATTGGCGACCAAACGGACGAGAATGTTGTATAAGTTGAAAGGCTATTCGGATGATTGGATCGAAAAGCGGATGCGGGGAATCGCAATTCGCGAAGAACTGACGGATGAATGGAAAAAGAGAGGTGCAAAGGAAAAAAGAGAATACGAAATTTTGACGGCGGAAATTTCTAAGGCAACTTTCGGCGTGACGCCAAGCGAATATAAAAAACTGAAAAAGTTGGAGCGGGAAAATTTACGAGACCACATGGATGACTTTGAACTTATTTTCACGATGCTTGGCGAACGTTCAACCACTGAAATTCATCGCACAGAAGATTCAAAAGGTTTGCCAAAATTGAAAAACGATGCCAATCGTGGCGGAAGAGTGGCTGGAAATGCGAGACTAGAACTTGAAAAGGAATTAGGCAGGTCGATTGTTTCTGGAAATAATTTCAAGAAAATTAGCGTAAAGAAAAAAGTGCGGAAATAGTTTTTTGTGTTATAATAAAGCTAAGAGTTTAGCGTATAATACTAACCTAACTTAATTCATTGTCGCAAGACTTTGGAGGCTAAGCCTCCTTGCAACAGGTTTACCGTTTTGCAAACAACCCTAAGCGGAACTTATGAAATTAAAGTGACGGCTTATGATGGGGTTGGAAATTCAGCGACCGAGAAGACGTGGGTAAGGCTAAGGTAAGGAGATACAGATTTGCACGGATTTTGGCGCACAGATTAAGGCGGAGCGCGGATAAAATAGGCGGCTGTGAAATCAGAAAAAAATAGCCTCGGGATAAATCCTACCCCCTAAAAAAACACAGAAGAAAAAACTGGAGAGAACCTCCTAAAAGATAATTTTCCTAGCTAGCTTTTTAATTTTTTGGTATAATTAAATTAATAATAAAAAGGTAACCCTTGAAAGATTGTTGGTCTGAGCGTAAAAGCTTTTTTAGTTTTTGTTTTTTTATGTTGGATTTATTTTGATATGCTAAAAAAATACAACTTAGCTTGTTACTTATTGCTTTGCTTTTGGTTAATGTTTTTTGGCGTTCCTGATGCTTTCGCCGCCGAAACCGTCGGACAAAATGTTGCCTTGGGGACGAGCTATAGCTCTATCCCTGCCTTAACGCCGACAGCGTCTTTCCCATGGACTTGTGATGCTGGAGATATCACGCAACTGACCGATGGACAGCACACGAGTATGCCGCAATGGGGAAATGGGCGATACGTGAGCGCCACATTTTTTGAGCAGAAACGCGCGGTTGGTTGGGAGCCTATACCAGGAAGGCTGCAACTGACTTTTGACCTCGGGGAAGATAAACCGCTCGAAGGTCTGGCCATTAATATGGCAGCTGGTAAAAATTGGAGTCATTATACATACTGGCCAACTGCCATGTCGATATTGGTCAGTGAGGATAATGCGACTTGGTATGCGGTAGGCAACTTGGTAGAGCTTGATCTGGCTCAGTCGATAGCTCCCGAGCAGCCACCTTTTCCGTTCTATGCCACTCATCAATTTAAGACCATGGCGCTGGCTACGCATGGACGCTATGTAAAGTTGGTTTTTTCAGAGCTTAGCTCTGCGTATGCAGACGAAGTCGAAATTTATCGCGGGCCGGATGAAAATTTAGTGTTGCCCTTTCCTGGCTCTGGGATTGCGGATATGACAAGCTATTATACGAATGAGACGGTCCCAGCGACACTGCGACTGCGACTGGGTCGCGATAGCCAGAAAATTGAGCAGGGAATTATCGCTGCCAATCTTGCCGCGAACATCGCCGACCCACTCCGCGCCTCCTTGACTGCTATCAACCAACAAATTCCCAGTCTTACGACTATCGCTTCACCGACAACCTTTAAAACGATTTTCCCAATCAACGACCTCCATCGGCAGATTTTCGCCGTCCAAGCCGGCCTCTGGCGGGCGCTGGGCCTTCCTAATATCGTCGCTTGGAAAAGCGGTCGCTATGATCCGCTGAGCCCGACTGCGGTCCCAACTCAAAATACCGCTGAAATGAACGTGGCCATGATGCGTAATGAATACCGGGCCGATGTCATTAACCTGAGTAATACCAAGGCCAGCGCGACGGATTTGACTTTGACCATTGAAGGTTTGCCGGGCGGGGATAATCCAGACTATATTACCGCGCATGAGGTGCTCTTTACGGATACCTCCAATCTTGTTCCATTGTCGACTGCCTTACCGATTATCATGAAACAAAACGGTCAGCACATCGTCACTGTGCCGGCGGGCCTCACTAAACAGATTTGGCTCAATTTTAATCCGACTGAGGTAGCCGCTGGAACGTATCAGGGACGCCTCAAAGTCGAGGGCTCTGGGATTACTGCCTTTACCGTCCCTCTCAAATTCACGCTGTACCCGCTAACCTTTCCGACTAAACCGAGTCTGCATTTCGGGGGCTGGGATTTTTCAAATCCTAACGGTGGGTCTAGGATGGGGTGTCACGCTAATATTCGGAAAGCCTTTATTGCAAATCTGCAAGCTCACTATGTCGATGTAACCTGGGCCGTATCAGCCTATGATCTGTCAGGAACTTGGCCCGCAGTTATGCCAGCAGGTAGTTATGACAGCAATGGACACCTGATTAGTGCCCCTAATCCAGCTGCTTTTAATGCCTGGGTAGCCGACTGGCCAGCGGGTACGAGCTATTTTACTATGATGCAACTTAGCCCGACCGAGCCTTCTTTTGTCGGCTTTCCGGTCGGGTCAACCGAGTTTAACACCGCAATGAAGGAATGGACCATTTGGTGGGCAAATTATCTGCAATCGCAAAATATCCCGCCCTCAAAAGTCGGCCTGAACTTTTCGAGCGAGCCACATGATAAAGCTTTTTCTGATTTGCATGTGGCGTATGCCGATGCGATCCGTTTAGCTGGAACCGAGCTGAAGATTTTTGAAGATCCGTCTTTAGGCGCGGTTACGTCTTCTCCTCTTAATCCTCGGCTGTTTGAAGTCGCCGATATTTTGAGTAATGATTTAGGACAATTCCTTGGCGGTAATTCTGCATATAAAGATTTTTACGCTCAACAAAAAGCTGCCGGTCGAGAGCTTTGGTTTTATCACGGTGGCAGTTCATTATCTGATCCCTACGCCAATGATCGGGTACCTGGCTGGTTGGCCTGGCAATACGGAATCAAGGGCGTTGAAGTTTATGCTTTTGCCGATATTCCATTTTCGCTGGCAGACTTTCCTCGCTCTACTTGGAATGAGTACACCAGGGGCAACCCCAATTATTCGCCGCTATTTATTGATTCCCAAACAGTTACTGATGGCAAGCGGATGGAAGCTCTCCGGGAGAGCGTCGAAGATTATGAATATTTAAAAATGCTTCAGGATAAAATCGCATTCCTGGAAAGCATAGGCACAAGCGACCCAGCTATCGACAGTGCCAAGAACCTCCTTATGGCTGGCGTGACCCGCGTAACTAATGAGAATAAAGACCGCACCGTCGCTGACCAGGTCAGAATCGAAATTTTAGAAGCGCTCAAGCAATTAAATTTAATTAAGCTCCCTGATCCCAGCGCTTCCATTTTTGCCAATGATGCTTTAAAAGTCGCCAACAAAAAAGTAACTTTCGGTCAAGCTAAAAAAATTAATACCAAAAGTAAAACTATCTCTTTCAAAGGAGCCAATAGTTTAATCGCCAACGGCTCAGTCCAACTTTATCGTGGAGGCACACTAGTGCAAACGACCCCGGCTGATGCAACTGGCGCCTGGAATCTAAAACTCAAAGAAAAAAAAGATACCACGGTTACTTTCTACTTGCGTTATCTCGATGGTGCAGGGACGGAGCTGGGAACTTCCGCTGGCTACAAAATTAAAATCGATACCCAGAAACCTAAAATTACCAACCTCCCAATTTTTCTAACGAAAACCAAAGGCGCTAAAATCTGGTGGGAAGCTAAGGATAATATTAAAGTAACTAGCTATAAAATATCTTTCCTCGGTAAAACAAAAACGACGAAAAGTAAAGCTTTTACTATTCCGCTTGATGCGCCCGCCGGTCTGCATCTTTTAAACCTAAAAGCTTTAGACGCAGTAGGCAATAGCGTAAGTCGGATGGTGACGGTAAGAGTGAGATAGGGAAACACGGATTCAGGCTCATGGATTTTGGCTAAGCCTGAATAGCGTAATTTTTTTTAAAAACAATCTCGCTGGAGATTGTTTTTGCTGGGAAAAGTGCAAGTTTTTGTTTTTTGTGGTATGCTTGGAAGGTAATGTGAACTAGCGCAACTTATTAATTAATTATGGTTTGTTATTCCGGAGCTCAGCTCCGTCCCAAATTATAGCTCCATTTTTTGGTTGAGGCTCTCATTGATTAAATTCAGAAATTTATGCAAAAAATAATTGTTGGGAATTTAAAGATGAATTTGCTCACCCTCGCTGAACGCGATCGGTATTTAGAGTCTTTTGAGCGAGAATTGAAAAATTTGCCTGAAAATAAGGTTGAAATTGTCCTTTGCCCGCCGGCGGTGCATTTGGAAAAATTTGGGGAAAAGTTGAAAACACAGGAGGTTGCGGTTGGGGCGCAAAATATTTTCTGGGAAGAGCGAGGCTCCTTTACGGGAGAAATTTCTTCACTGATGATAAAAAATCTTGGCTGTAAGTATGTTATTATCGGTCATAGCGAGCGGCGAAAATATTTTCAAGAGACAAATGAAATCGTTAACGCTAAACTTAAAGCGGCCTTGCAAACTAAGTTAATGCCCATTGTTTGCGTTGGGGAATCACAGGAGGAAAGAATTGCTGGTGATACGGCCAAAGTAATTATTAGTCAAGTTAATCAGGGCTTGGTAGATATTCCTATTTCAAAAATAGCTGAAGTTATTTTTGCGTATGAACCAGTCTGGGCGATTGGCAGTGGCGTGATTCCGACTGAGGATGATATTTTAGAGGTTAAGATTACAATTAAGAAAATTTTGGTTGAAAAATATGGAAGTTCGGCGGCTGAAAAAGTCAGAATAATTTATGGCGGTTCTGTTAATTCAAAAACAGTTGCGCAGGTTTGCCTGGCACCTCAAATGGACGGGGTCCTCGTCGGGCGAGAGAGTTTAATTCCGAGTGAATTTTTGAAAATCGTAGAGATTCTTAATAATCACATAGCATAAAACATGAAACATGGAACAAGAATGCTAGATAGTTGGCGTAATTATCTAGTGTTATGTGTTCCATGCTCTATGTTCCATGAAAAATGATAACATCAGTCAAGGAAATTCTAAATAAAGCAAAAGAGGGCGGTTATGCAGTAGGGGCTTTCAATACGACCAATCTGGAAACGACGCGGGCCATTATTGAAGCCGCCAAGGAAATGAGAAGCCCGGTGATTATTCAAATGACCGAGAAAACGCTGGAGTATGCTGGTGGACGCGCGATTTTTAATTTGGTCAAAAATATTGCTGAATTTTATGCGCCAGAAATTCCAGTCGGGATTCATCTTGATCACGGCAAGAGTTTAGAAATTGTTAATCGCTGTGTCAATATGGGCTTTCCTTCGGTGATGTATGATGGTTCGCGAAAAAGATACGCCGATAATGTATTATTGACAAAAAACGTGGTAGAAATTTGTCATCCTAAGGATATTTGCGTCCAGGGCGAATTGGGAAGCGTTCCCTATATTGGGGAAACCGAAATGGGTGAAATTGACTGGGATAAATATATGACTGACCCAGCGCAAGCAGCTGATTTTGTGAGGGAAACTGGGATTGATGCTTTGGCCGTAGCAATTGGTAATGCCCATGGATTTTTTAAAGAACGAGCTATTCCAGATTATGATCGGCTTGAAGCAATCCATAAGGTGGTTGATTTGCCCTTGATTTTACATGGCGCCTCTGATTGGGAAAATGGTAAAGTTAAAGAAGTTATTGCGCGTGGAATTTGTTGTTTTAATGTTGATACAGCGACTCGCCTGGCTTTCGTTAATAGTTTAGCTAATTCATTTAGAGAGCAACACAGTTTATCTTTTGATATCCGAAAATTATTAGGAGATGCTCAGCAGGAAGTAAAAAATACCGTGATGAAAAAAATGGGTTATTTTGGTAGTGGCGGAAAAGCGTAAAAATTTAAAATGTAAATCTCAAAATGGAAAATTTTGGAGTCGCGCAAGCACGACGACCATTTTGAAATAGGTCACGGAGTGACACCATAATTTTAAATTTTGATTTTTAAATTTTTCATTTAGCAAAGCGACTATGTGTTTAGCTTTTCCGGGTAAAATTATAGCTTTAAAAAATCAGCAGGCGACTGCTGATTTTGACGGAGTCCAAAAAGAGATAAATATTTCATTGGTTCCAGCGGTGAGGGTCGGCGACTTTGTGATTGTCCATGCTGGTTTTGCAATTTCGCAGCTTTCAACCCAGGATGCTTGGGAAGTCTTAAAAGAATATGACCGGGGAGTGAAAATTCGAAAAAAATAAAAAAAACCTAAAACTTTTATATAATCTCGTAAAAATAATAACAGCTACTGATGCTGAATGAAAATCTTTCGAGCAAAGCTCATTCGAATTTCTACTACCCGGTATGAATCAGGAAAAAAAATCATTGCCAAAACTACTTAGCAAAATCAGTCAAGTTGCTACTCAAATTAAGCGAGAGATCGTTTTGATGGAGGTCTGCGGGACGCACACGCAAACTGTTAGTCAAAATGGTATCCGGAGCTTATTGCCTAGAAATGTGAAATTGCTAACTGGTCCTGGGTGTCCAGTCTGTGTGACGGCGCAAGAGGATATCGATGGCGTGGTTGCTTTAGCGAAAGCGGGAATTCCAATTGCGACTTATGGCGATATGCTTCGCGTCCCAGGTTTCTTTGGTAGTTTGGAAGAGGCGCGTGGTCAAGGCGCAAAAGTTTTTTCAGTCTATTCCGTTGAAGAAGCGCTCGAACTGCAAAAGGATTATCCGGAGCTAGTTTTTTTTGGTTTGGGGTTTGAAACTACTACCCCAATGACCGCGGTGGCTTTAAAAAAAGGTTTGACGGTTTTTTCGGCGCATAAAATTTTTCTGCCAGCGATGGAGGCATTGCTAAAAACAGAAGAAACAAGAATTGATGGCTTTATTAGCCCTGGGCATATTGCTACGATTATTGGCACGAAGCCATTTGAACATTTAAAGGTTGCCCAAGTGATTGCAGGCTTTGAGGCTGAAGATGTCTTGGTGGCAATTTATTTGCTGCTTTGCCAAATCAGAGATGGGAAAAAAGAAGTTGAAAACGAATATGTTCGCTTGGTCAAGAAAAATGGAAATGAAATTGCGCAGAAAGTGATCGCTGAAAATTTTAAAATTTGCGCTGGCAATTGGCGAGGTTTTGGGAAGATTCCTAATTCCGGTCTGGAGGTTAAAAATCCTGAATTAAATGCCAAAATAAAATATCAAGCTATTCTTTCAAAAATTGATTTTTCGCAATCAAAGAAATTGACAGGTTGTCGTTGCGGAGAAATTATCCGAGGAACACTCAATCCTAAGCAATGCCCAATGTTTGGCAAAGCCTGCACCCCCGAGAATCCCTACGGGCCTTGTATGGTTTCGCAAGAAGGGGCGTGCAGAAACTACCTTCAATACCGAGTCTAACTGTTATATTGCTATATTGTTATATTGCTAAATATGAACTACTTAAAGTTAAATGATTTAAATTCTTATAAAATAGCTTATAATTTAAGTAACTATGTTTGGAATGTTGTAATTTGTTGGGATTATTTAGCAAAAGACACAGTTGGCAAACAATGGATAAGATCAGTTGATTCTATTTCTGCTAACATTGCCGAGGGATTTGGAAGATTTGGGAAAAAAGATAAGATAAATTTTTATCGCTATAGTTTTGGTTCTTTGAAGGAATCTCAAGATTGGACGTTAAAAGCTAAAGCCAGAAAACTGATAGATGAAAAACAGTATCGATATATAATGGATGAGTTAGAAAAGTTGCCAAGGGAAATAAACCATTTGATTAAATTCACCAACGAAAAACTTGAAAAATAAGCGAGTATAGTAATATGACAATCTAACAGTATAGCAATATATCAATATGACAATATCTTTAGACCACGGCGGAGGTGGCGCAAAATCAAGTGAGTTGATAAAAGAAGTTCGCAAAATTTTGGGCGGGGCTGGTAATTGGCAAAACTCAGGCGATGATTCAGCGTCATTGGCCTTATCGAAATTAAGTTTGCCGAAAAGTGATTTGCAAAATCAAAACATTATGCTGACGACGGACGCTTTCATTGTAGATCCAATTTTTTTCCCAGGTGGCGACATTGGAAAAATCGCGATCTGCGGAACGATTAATGACCTAGCTGTGATGGGCGCTAGGCCTTTGGGTATTTCGCTGAGCATTGTCATCGAAGAAGGATTCCCAAGAGCGGACTTTCTGAAAATCATTAAATCAATCGCTAAAGTTTCCAAGCAGGCTGGCGTGCCGATTGTGACAGGGGATACCAAAGTGACCGAAAAAGGTAAACTGGATAAAATTGAAATTACTACCGCTGGAGTTGGCATAGCTGAGAAAGTTATTTCAAATAGTGGAGCGCAGGTCGGAGATGTGTTGATTGCTTCAGGCGATTTAGGTGAGCACACGGTGGCGCTGCTGAGTGAGCGTTTTGGTTATCGCTCGCGAGTTTCTTCTGATTGCAAACCAATCAATCAAGAAATGCTGGCGATTGGAAAATTTGTGCATAGCGCCAAAGACCCAACCCGTGGAGGTTTGGCGGCCAATCTGGTGGAAATAGCCGAAAAATCCAAAGTCAAAGTAGTCCTGGATGAAAATCTTTTGCCCTACAAAAAAGAAACCATTGCCTTGGGTGGCCTGCTTGGCATCGATATTTTTTCCTTTGCCTCAGAGGGTCGCTTCCTGGCAACTGTTGCCGGAAAAGATGCTCCCAAGGTTCTGCGAATTTTAAAAAAGTTTAATCCCGAAGCGAAAATTATCGGTAAAGTTAACGTAGGAAAGGGTCTTTATCTTCAAACTAAACTTGGATCCCTGCGACCCATCGAAATGCCCAATGGCAAACTCATCCCAAGGATTTGCTGAAAATACAAGCTCTCTTATTGCTTAAAAACGAAAAAACCAAAATACCAGCGGTCGTATGTTTCGTGGTTTTTTT
>CAIPMZ010000019.1 GCA_903866285.1 uncultured bacterium | reverse complement strand
GGTTTTTGGGTGATTATATTTTTAATGCTTCTCTGCTCTATCGGAATGTTAATTTTCTTTATGAGAAAAAAGTGGCTCTAGTTTTAAAATTATTAAGAGAAATAAAAGACGCCCGTAAATTTACGGGCGTTTTAATTTTCTCTTTATGTCTCAAAAAGAAATTTCTCCGCCATCACAAAATTTATTATTTTTAATGATGCCGAGATGAATAGTTTTTTCGCCTGTTTGGGAGAAATCAAATAAAATATCGTCTTCAGATATCACTGCGTGGAAGTAGTTATAGGCTGGTGCCAGTAGTTTTGGCTCAATCTGTCTCATATCCTGAGAGTCGCGAAAAAGATAGGAATGATAAGATGAACCAATTGTAATTAAAAGAAAGTAGTTCACTTTTTTACCAGATTCTTTCACGCTTTGTTTATAAGTTAAATAGGCAGCGCCATCATCAACTTCAGTAATAAATTGTCCCTGATAAAATACCTTAACTTTATTGGCGATTTCAAGGTTATAGCCCAGAGTAGTATCATTTGTCTTTACTTTAGACATTGATTCAGCTCTGATCATTCGGTCACGAATGACTTTTGAGTTGCATTCCTGCGCATAAGTAAGCGCACAGTGTGTGGAAAATATAGCTATTACAAGCATATATTTTACTAGTTTTAAAAGAGCTTTCATGGTAGATATATTTGGTTAATACTGCGATTATCTATTTTCAGCCTAGTATTTAACTTTTATTTTGTCAAATAAAAAACCCCGAAATAGATTGCTCTAATTTCGGGGGTAAATTGCACTTGCGTGCGGATGTGGTGTTACGGGGTAATGTAATAATCTTCCCCGTTATGAGTTTCGAGCTGAGCTTCAGCCCAGAATTTCCAGCCATTGGGTGAGCCGCTCATTTTGATTACGGTCGGTCCATAAGGATCAAGCAATTCTGCTTTGACAAACATTCGTCCGTCCTTAGTGACTCCATAGAGTCCAGAAACAGCGTCCACTGGGTAAATTGAGATGTTCCATCCGGTTTTATCACCGTTTAAGACAGCTCCTTCTATTGATACCCCGGCATCGATTGCTAAGGCAGGCCAGAAAGATGATCCATCCATATCGCGAACGTTGATGCAAAATAGTGCTTTGGCCGTATTTCCGCCAGTAACAGATGTTGATACAGACTTGGGTTCCGGTGCGCGGTATTCGCTTGAAACAGTTTGTCCTTCGTTGGCTGATGACTTACTCGTCTGAGTTGGCGTTTGCGAGGGTTTGTTGTAATTATTCCTGGAACTTTTACCGGCACTAGCATCGGGCTCAACTACCTTTACATATATAGTATCTCCCGTCGCTGAATTCGGACGGCATCTTTTAATGGCTGCGTTTAATGCCTTCTGGAGCTGGTTTTTTCCGGCAATCATTTTCCGCAAATCCATTTCCGCATAGTTTATGTCAGCAATTTTTTGCTTCAGGTCATTTTGCAGATTAATGGTGTCAGCGCAGGGCGTCGCAATTTGTTCCTGATTTTCAATAATGGGCGCAGTCGCTTTTTTGTTTTGGCTTATCATATTGTAGCCAAGTAACACTATCACGAGTACAAGTACTACGGACAGGATGATGATAACGTTTCTCTGGTTCATGGTGTTTAATTGTTTTGAGGTGAAAATTGTACATTTATTTTAGTTTCAGAATATTGATGTTTATCATGAGAAATAGATAATCTTTTCCCGGGTAGAATTTTTGCATAAACGATAGCGACAGAAAGTCGTCAGCCGCAATTTTATGTAAGGCTAGTTCAACTGTCCAGGCGTAGGCATTGGGATCGCCAGCCAGATAATGACTGTATTGAACACCAATTTTTGGTTGCAGAAAGAAACTTTCTGAGGAATTGAGCACAATATCTACAAGGCTTTGCTTAAGCATTGTTTCGTAATAACCTTTGTTCCAAGGATCAACCGTAACATTAGTCAAACCATTTTCACTCAAATTTTTTTGTGAGTCAAATGAAATTTGGCAAGATAGAGTGAGCTGAGTCCGGGGAAAAAGTCGGGTGTGGTAGCCTGATACTTTCATCAGGTTTAAATTTAAATTGGCAACAATTGAGTGGTCCAATTGTTGGCTATCGGAAAAATATTTCTTCTTTTCAACCTTCCCTGTTTCGCGGCTGTTTTTATAGCCAATGGCTAAGCCAGCGAAGAAAGAGTGGGTATTGGAAAATAATTCTTCGTAATAACCAGTATTTAGACCGACAGCAAAGTCGTTCGATTTCGAAGTATAGCAATTGAGGTTGTCAGTCCATTTTGAATGGACATATAAGCCCCAAAAGCCAAGATTCCATCTTTCGCTTACTGAGCGGAAAATAGGGGCATCTCCATAAGCGCCCAACCAATAACCATTATTATGAGCATTCTGCCGTTTGGCATAATATCCCGAAAAAATGGTGAGATTAGCGTGACGGCTAATACTGATAGGACTTTGTGCCTGTGTTGCCAGTGGCGATAAAATTACCATAAGCAGCAAAATAATCAATTTCGGTATCTTTTTCATTGCGCTATATTTTTTTATTGTTAATGATCTTTTC
>CAIPMZ010000018.1 GCA_903866285.1 uncultured bacterium | reverse complement strand
TACCACCTGGTCGGATTATTTATTATAGCTTTTTCAATCTGCTCAAGACTGCTCCATTTGACTTGCTGAATTTCTCCATCATTGAAAATTAGTTTTTCAATATCGTCATCGTATGGCAAATAAAAAATAGAAGTATACTCATGGTTAACAATACTATCATATGATATACAAAACCTCGTATCAAATCCCTTAATTAAATTTTTTATTTCAAGATTTAAATTAATCTCCTCTTTAAGCTCAGTTATGATTGATTCTTCGGCAGTGCTACCGCTCTTAATATGTCCACCGAATGAAGCAGTCCACATGTTAGGGTTTGTCCTCCTCTTGATCAAGAATGAATGAATTAGCAATTCTACTTCATCATCCCTCTTCCTAAACAAATAAATTCGCACGGTCCGATGCCATAAACCTTTGGCATGGCAAACACTGCGAAGTTCTTTTTCGCCGGTTAATTTCCCATTTTCATCAACAAGGTCGAGATATTCTTCAGACATAAGGTCATTTTAACATAAAAGCATCCAAACATTTAATCATTCAAGCAAGCATTTAAACAAGCATCTAAGCATCCAAACAAAGACAACATTTACCACAACTAGAGCAATTGGAACTTAGTTACTGGTTATTGATTACTTTTTCTCGCTTCGCTTCTTGGCGGCGCTGACAAAACCAAAAAATAAAGGATGGGCTTTGAGCGGAGTTGATTTAAATTCGGGATGGAATTGCGAGGCGACAAAGAAAGGATGCTGAGTAATTGGCAATTCAATGATTTCCATTAATTTTCCATCGGGTGATTTGCCAGAGAAAACCAGGCCGGCAGTTTCAATCTTTTCAAGATACTGCGGACTAACCTCCCAACGATGCCTGTGGCGCTCTGAAATTTCAGCTTGGCCGTATAGACTCTTGGCGATAGTTCCCTCTTCAAGTTTAGCTGGATAAGCTCCTAGTCGCATCGTAGCGCCATAATTTCCATCCTCTAAATTCTTTTTTTGCTCTGGCATGATATCAATGACGGGGCTGGATGTCTCGCGATTAACTTCGGTGGTATTAGCATCAGCCAGTCCCAAAACGTTGCGAGCATATTCAATCACGGCTAGTTGCATGCCATAGCAAATGCCTAAAAATGGAATTTTATTTTCTCGACAAAATTGGATCGCTTTGATTTTTCCTTCAATCCCGCGTCCACCAAAGCCACCTGGCACCAAAACTCCGTCATATTGCGAAAGCGAATCAAGTTTTTCTGGCTCTTTTTCAAAAAGTTCACTGTTAATCCAATCTATTTTGGTTTTCACTCCGGCTTGATAACCAGCATGCTTAATCGCTTCAATAACTGATAGATAAGCATCAGATAAAACAAAATCTCCCGTGCCAAAATATTTACCGACAATCCCAATCGTGACACTATCTTCAGTCATTTTAATTTTTTCGACTAAGTTTTTCCACTGCAAAAGGTCGGAAGTTCTAGTTTCTAAGCGTAACTTCTTTAAAATTAATTCGGATAAATTATCACGTTCAAAATTAAGCAAAACTTCGTAAACATTATCGACGTCTGGGGCGCTAATGACGTATTCCTCGCCTACGTTGCAAAACATGGAGATTTTCTCTTTGCGTTTTTGGTCCATTGGGACTTCGCTCCGCGCAATAATAAAATCTGGTTGGACTCCGGCACCATTAACTGTTCGCACGGCATGTTGGGTTGGCTTGGTTTTCATCTCACCGATTTTATTCGGCATCGGAACGTAACTAACCATCACGGAAAGCACGTCATCAGGATTTTTAATTTTCATTAGCCGAATTGTTTCCAGGAAAAGGATATTTTCATATTCACCTACCGTTCCACCAATTTCAATCATAGTTATTTCGGACTTATCTTTTTCTGAAGCTTTTACGATTCGGTCAATTACTTCCAGGGGAATGTGCGGCACAACCTGAACGCATCTCCCGCCGTATTCCAAATTACGTTCACGATGAATAACTGACTCATAAACGCGACCAGTTGTCATGTAATTTTCTCGAGACAGTTGCACGTCCATAAAGCGCTCATAATTTCCCATATCTTGGTCGGTTTCGTCTCCATCATCAAGGACGAAAACTTCCCCATGCTCGGTCGGATTCATGGTGCCAGCGTCCACATTAACATAAGGGTCAATTTTTAGAGCCGTTACTTTATAACCTCTCGCTTTCAAGATTGCCCCAATGGAAGAAGTCGTAATTCCCTTCCCAACTCCACTCATAACTCCCCCCATCACGAAAATGTATTTTCTGTTTTCCATAATACCGATACGAATCTACGAATAGCATGCGAATCTACGAATATGCAAGAAACAAGGTTTGCATATTAGCATTAGTTGCATTTATTTGCGTAATTTGTATGATTAATTAATTCTTAACCTACACAAAAAGTCGCCAAAAGCGACCCCCTGCCCGCGACGCTTCACATAGTGATGCGGACTGGCTTGCTTGATATTGTTGAAAGATACTTCCCCTATAAACTAGTATATACTATTTAGAAAACTTATTCAATTATGACATTAAGCTTAACGCTAAGGCCGTGAGCTAGGTTTATTTTAACCTCATGCGATCCGAGTTCGCGCAGATGTCCTACTGCAATAGCTTTTTCTGGGACGTCTAGTTTTAATTTGCTAATTTCGCTGACGATATCCTTGGCGGTAATTGAACCAAAGAGTTTGCCATCTTTAGAACGAGCCTTAATAATAATTTCTTTTTTATTGAGGGCGTCAGCTAATTTCTGAGTCTGAGCTTTCTGCTCTTTCAAAATAAGCTCCTTTTTTTCTGCTTCCTTTTGCGCGATGACGACTGCGCCTGAAGTTGCAACGGTTGCTAACTTTTTGGCCAGCAAGAAGTTACGAGCGTACCCATCCGGAACTTCTTTGATTTGTCCTTTTTTGCCGATATTTTTAACGTCTTGTAATAAAATAATTTTCATAAAAGCATTTAATCATTTAAACATTTAGTCATACAAACATACTAACTTTACTACTTTACTACTTTATTGCTTTACTTATTTTCACGTTTTGAACGTTATGAACTTTATAACTTTATAACTTCTCTCACTATATCGCAGTAGCTTTTAATTATCAAGGGTCGTAGCTTTTACTGTAATTTTTGGCTTAGCTTTTTCTTTTTTCTTTTTTTTATGAATAAACATAAAGAGCGATAAAGCTTGCATAGCGAGGACTCGCATAGTTTCAAGGTCGTCGTTGTTTCGTTGGGCGCCCTGCTTTTTTAAAATAATACAAGAGTATACATCGTCTATGGTCTTTGGTGAAGGCACAACAACTAGTCGTTCTTCTTCAATGATGTTTAATTTGCTGGTGCACTTTTTTTGCGAAAAATTTAGCACAAGCTCATCTCTACTTTTAATCTCTTTTAAAATTTCCCCCGAAAGCAGATTAACAAAACGAATTTCAAACTCATCAGATTTACCAAACAATTGAATCGCCTCCATAATTGAGTTATAAAAGGCCCTTTGTTTTTTAGCCGTAAGTCTTGAAGTGCTGGGAAACTCGAGCGCGATATTCATAATGATATCAAGCTTTCGATTCATTTCGCCAATATAGGAATAGGAATGAGTTAAGTCTCGATTAGTTCGGCTGATTTGGCCAATCATTTTAATTTTTTCTTGCTCGTCTTTTTTCAAACGTCTTTCCAAGACTGTAAACAACGCAAAGGCAAGAATCCCCATCCCTAAGATGGCGTATTCTTGGGTCTGGGTAACGTTAAGACCTAAAATGCCTTTTGAGACAAAAGATGGGACGAAGACTGTAAGTGCAAAGATGATAAAATAGATCCAGTACATCGCTTTAAATTTACTATGGATTTGACTATTTATTTTCTCATAATTTAGCTAAAAGGTCAATATCTAAAGCATGTTTGTAAAAGCCCCATCTTGCGACGGGGCTTTTAATTATTTTTTGCAGTAAAGGTGGTTAATGTATTCATCTAAATCCTTTCTCAAATCTTCTCGCTCAAAAGCATACGCTAAAATAGCTTTGAGATAGTTTAGTGGGTCGCCAGTTGTGAGCCATTGCCCGTCAGTGAGCTGTTTAACTTCAACAATTCCGCCCTTATCTACGTAAGTCTTAAAAGCATCGGTCATCCAAAGCTCGTTGCCTTTTCCAAGTGGAGTGTTTTTTAAAATATCTACAATCTCTTGATTGACAATCATCCTGCCAAAAACCGCTAATCTCGAAGGCGCCTCTTCAATGGAAGGTTTCTCGATAATGTCCTCCATTATATTTGTGCCTTCCTTTATTTTAACTACGCCATAGCGGTTGACAACTTCCAGCGGGACCTCCTGAACCGAAATCATCGCGTTGCCATTTTTATCAAAATCTTCCAGCATTTGTTTTGTAAATGAAACTTTTGATTTGACAAGGTCATCGCCGTAAACAAAAACGAAAGGTTCATTAAGGACGAGGCTAGCTGCTGAAAGCACTGGCGTCCCGTTGCCGTAAGGGCCTTTTTGTCTAACGTGAATAAAATTGGCCATCTCAGCGATACCTTCAATCATATCCGCAAACTTTCCTTTCCCATTTTTTCGCAGGTCATCTTCTAGGGCGGTGCTGTGATCAAAATGATCTTCAAGGGGTTTTTTATCCCAACGAGTTACAAAAATAATGTCTTTAATTCCAGCCTCAACTAATTCCTCTACCACTAGCTGAATGATGGGCTTATCTACAATCGGAAGCATCTCTTTTGGCATTGATTTAGTAGCTGGCAAAAGCCTCGTGCCCGAACCTGCAACTGCAATAACTGCCTTGGTGATTTTAGCCATTTTTATTTACCGATACGAAACTACAAAACATTTACGAATCTATAAAATCTTTTTGCTCCTCCCTTTAGCAAAGGGAGGTTGGGATGGATTTGAAAAACTTTCCTTATTTAGCCTAGTCTTTCAAATCCCCGTGAATGCTACACTCGCTCGCATTCACCACCTTTTTTAAAGGGGGAAGAGAATTTATTCGTAGATTCGAATTTCATTCGTAGGTTCGAATCGGTTTATTTATTTTAATTTCTTCTTGCTTAAAACTTTTAATTCCGCACTAAACTCAGTGATTGCCTCATCAATAACGGGATGGAAATTTCTGGTGATGCCTTTTTCTTTGACAATCCGACTAGCTTCTAAAAGTGAATCCGGCGTTCCAGCGTCGAGCCATTCCCCTTCAAAAATGGTTACTTCCAATTTTTTCTTTTTAAGGTAAGCCTTATTAACTTCCGTAATTTCAACTTCACCTCGTTCAGAAGGTTTAATATTTTTTGCAATTTCGATGCAATCGTTATCAAAAAGATAAAGCCCAGTTACAGCGTAATCGCTAATCCACTCGTTCGGTTTTTCGACAATTTCTATGGCGCGCTGATTCTTGTTAAACTTAACGACTCCGAAACGCTCTGGATCAGAAACTTTTTTAGCAAAGACATGCCCGCCACTTCGAAATTCCTTGATTTGTTTAGAAAAATCATCTTCAAAAATATTATCACCCAAAATCAGCGCCACATTATCATCGCCAATGTGATTTTCCCCAAGAGTCAGGGCTTCAGCTAGTCCACGCGGGATGGACTGAACCTCAAAAGTAATATGGATCCCATATTTTTTAAAAAGCGAACCAAGCAGATTTAGAAACTGACCAGAATGTTCTGGCGCGACGATGATTAAAATATTTTTAATCCCAGCTTTGATCAGGGTATTTAATGGATAAAAAATCATCTGACGGTCATAGACTGGCAAAAGTTGTTTGCTGGTCGTGGCGGTCATTGGAAAAAGCCTCGTGGCAGTTCCGCCCGCTAAAATAATACCTTTCATTTTGCGTTTTTTTGGTTTTGTTGTTTCTTCCCCCATTTTTTATGTATAATGTATTTTGTAGTATGTGTAATGTATAAATACTTTCTATACATAGCACACTACTAGAATACATTAGTGTTAGGATAAATCTTTATACTTTATACTTTATACTTTATACATCATACATTCTACATGCTCTACACCTTCGGATATATCGGATATTTCTTGCAAAAAGTCGTAACTTCTTTTCTGATTTGGGTCAGCACTTTTTTGTCTGCATGCGCCAAGATAATTTCTTCAATCCAGCCAGCAATTAGCTTAATTTCTTGTTCTTTCATCCCGCGACTCGTGACGGCTTGCACTCCAATTCTGATGCCACTCGGATCCATTGGGCTACGCGGATCATCTGGGATCATATTCTTGTTAACGGTAATGCCAGCTTCGTCTAAGGCGTGCTCAGCTTCTTTGCCAGTTACGCCCTTGCTCCCCATCACATCCACTAACACCATATGATAGTCAGTTCCGCCAAATTTTATTTCAAAGCCTCTTTTTCTAAGTTCGGTTTCCAAAACTTTAGCATTTTTAATAACTTGTTTAGCGTAAGTTTTAAAGGCAGGTTTTAAAGCCTCACCAAAAGCTACCGCTTTAGCGGCAATGTTATTCATATGTGGCCCGCCTTGAAAGCCAGGAAAAGCTGATTTATCAATGGCTTTAGCAAACTGCGCTTTACACATAATCATGCCGCCGCGTGGCCCACGCAAAGTTTTATGGGTCGTCGTCGTTACAATATCAAAATACGGCACAGGATTTTCAATTGCGCCTCCCGCGATGAGTCCAGCGATATGAGCAATGTCAAACATTGAAATAGCCCCAACTTTTTTGGCAATAGCTTGAAATTTTTTGTAATCAAGCTTTCGAGTGTAGGCGGAAAAACCGGCCAAGATGAGTTTTGGTTTATGCTCAATAGCTAATTTTTCAAGCTCTTGATAATCAATTTCCCCAGCCTTATTGGTTTTATAACCAATAAAATTGTAAATATGCGCAGCAAGGGTTAGCGGATGTCCGTGCGTTAGGTGTCCGCCATGGGAAAGATCCATGCCTAGGACCGTGTCACCTGGCTGCAGGACTGCGCTGTAGGCAATCATATTAGCTGGTGCGCCTGAATGCGGTTGGACATTGACATGTTCAGCGCCAAAAATTTTCTTAGCACGCTGGATAGCCAAGGTTTCAACCACGTCAGTAAAATCCTGCCCGCCGTAATATCTTTTGCCGGGATAACCCTCGGAATATTTATTCGTAAAAACGCTCCCCAGCGCTTCAAGCACGGCTTTGGAAACGTAGTTCTCGCTCGCAATCAATTCCATCCCCTCTTGCTGACGCTTGATTTCACCAGTAATGGCTGAGTATATTTGTTTGTCTTGTTTTTTTAGATTATCGAATGACATAAGGTAATTTTGAATTTTGAATTTCGAATTTTGAAAGAATTTCTAATGTTTTAATGTTTCAAACATTCGGTAATTCCGACTTGATTCGAAATTCAAAATTCTTGCTTCGAAATTTATTTGTTCTTTAAGTATTCTCTCAGTGCCAGTTTGTAACTTCGCATTGGGTTGAGCCTGGTGTTAATGAGGGTTGAAACGTAAGGCCTTTGAGCTGGTCGCGGAAATTCGTCGCTAGAAACCGGAATAACCTTGGTTTTGAGCTTTGCTATCCGATATAATTCTACAACTGCCTGATGCCATGTGCAAGCGCCTTCATTGGCGACGTGATAAATTCCGAAAGGTTTGCCAGCTTCAATAATTTCCTTGGTTTTTCTAGCTAAATCTGGAGCGTAAGTAAAGCAAGAGGTTTCTTCGTCGACCACTTTTACCCCGTCAACATTGCCAACATTTTTTTTGCCCACTGCCAACATCACATCAAAGAAACTTTTTTTAGCCGTCTTTGATTTGGCCGGTTTGCCGAAAAGTTTTGAAAGGCGGATGAGATAATATTTTTCGCCATATTTTTGCACGGCAATTTCTCCCATTAATTTGCTCTTGCCATATTTTTGAACCGGTTCAGGAACGGCATCCTCATCAAAACCAAGCTGCGGGACAAATCCTTCGTGCAAGCTGCAAGAATTGCATGATCCTCCGCAACCAGCTGGTTCGGGAAGTTCGGGCATACCAGAAAAAACGTAGTCCGTGGAATAATGCACTAAAGTCGCGTCTAGTTTTTTAGCTAGCTTAGCTAAATATCCTGGCGCTTTACCGTTAAGCTTTTTGGCTTTTTCAAATTCAACTTTATTTTTCTCGCATAAATCAACCGCGTTATAGCCAGTGGCGTTGATAATAATATTTGGAGCAAGGTTGCTAATTTTTTCTTTGACCTGGTTTTCATCCGTAACGTCGATGTTATCAAAATCCCAAGCCGTTACCTTATAATCCTTATCACTTTTAAAAAGCGAAACTAATTCTTGTCCCAACATTCCCCTAGCCCCAATTATTAAAACTTTTTGCATAAAAATATATAAATAAATTTTTAATCTTCAAAATTTTTTCTATTCTAAAATCTAACAGCTAATACCTAAGTAACTAAGTCAGTGTTATATTGTGACGGAGCTTAGCTCTGGGATAGCAAACTATAATTAAGTTAAGTTGGTATAAAATCTGTTCAAGCTCCTGTATTGTTGCAAAAAATGCGCATTCTGTCCACTGGAAAGAAAAAGTGGCAGCTATCTGGAAATCCAGTAGCTGCCGAAGGTTGCCCTAAGCCCTAAAGAGGGATGCGAAAAAAATCTGGCGTAAAAAAACCAAGAATTGTTCCCTTCATCTTT
>CAIPMZ010000017.1 GCA_903866285.1 uncultured bacterium | reverse complement strand
CATATATTGGTTCTTAGCTTCTTTATTCATGGCTTGTTTTGGGGTTAAAAGTTAACCCCGTACTTTACCATGAATTTGGGTGTCATTTTAGATGATGTATCAGGAAGGCTCTCGGTGTCATTTTAGATGATTTGACGCGACCCCTATTCATTTTTTTAAAAATATAGTATAATACTTATATATGAAAATAAAATATCTCAAAAATTTATTCCTACTTTTATGCATCCTTTTTCTTGCGAGTTTTAATTACTTTTCCTTTGCCGCAACAAATAATTCTAAAGGCGCAACTGTGGCTATCGACACTGATAATGATGGTTTGAGCGATAATGAAGAAAATCTTTATGGCACAGATCCAAAAAATCCAGACACTGACGGCGATGGCTATTCAGATGGAGTTGAGGTCAAGAGCGGTTACAGTCCGATAAAAGCTGCCCCGGAGGATAGGGTTACGGTGGCAGAGACAAACAACTTGACTACTCAAGTAAAAACTTCTCGACTATCGCTGACTGATACCTTCATGGATGATTTTCAAAAATTTGTTGCCACAAAAGATGGGCAAGAAATTTCAGCTGAAGAAGTTAAAAATTTTACGGATGCTGAATTCGCAGCCAAGGTAGCGCCTACTGACATCAACACTCTTCCGGAAGTAGACCGCGCGCAAATTAAAATAAAATCCCAGAAATATTCCTCCTTCTCAGAAGCTGACCGTAAAAAAGAAATACAAAAAGATGCTGCACAATATTTAAATCAAATTACCTATCTCTTCATAAGTAACGCGCCAGTCCCCATAACCGATGCTACTGATTTTAGTGCTTTCCAAAAAGACTTCTCGAATCGTCTTTTGGATTCAAATAGCGCTGAAAATATTCTTTATTTTTCAGATATGAACAACCGACTAGCGATCTTCTCCCAACAGCTTGAAACTTTAGAAGTTCCAGAAACTCTGCTTGAAATCCATATTAAATTGATTCGAATAATTAAAGGGACACTCTCACTACAAACAACCACTTACTCAACTTCAGCAAATGATCCGATGGGAAAAATCATCGGCCTAACCAAAGCAAATGACTTAATAAAATTATTCGCTGGCTTAGTTACCGATGATCTTTCGAATTATATAAAACAAATTAGCACAACTTAAACCTCTTATCTAAAAGAATTTAAAACTGATTATGAAAAGAAAGCTTTTTTCAATGCTATTTCTAGCCTTGCTGGGCCTTACCTTGTCGGCTCCTCAAGCAAAGGCCGGCGTGCTTGTTATTGATCCAACAAATTTAGTTCAAAATACTAGTACCGCTATTTCGACCGTGGGAGAGTTTGCACTTTCTCTCTCCACAAACTTTGCCAACGCTCTTGGCGGTCAAGCTTTGCTTATCAATAAAATGTTGGCGCTTTTCGCTGTTCAAAAATCTACGGCCCTTTTAGTGGGTGGCGATTCTGGCTCTGGCTCGCTTATTCGGGATTTTGAAGATTATCTCTTCACTGCTCCTCAACAAAGGGCGCTATCTCAAATGAATATTTTCTTCAATAGTGCCTCCAGCGGTCGCATTTCATCTTTAAACTATGAGGGGGTTGGCTCAAATTATGATGCTTATCTTGCCCACCAGGCCAGACAAAAAATTAATGGTTATGCTTTTGTTACCAATATCCAATCCCAAGTAACCGATCCACGAGGTAATTTATTCTCCACTGGAAATATGAGCGGCTTTATGACTTTTTTGCAACCAGCCAATAATCCAATGTCTTACACCCTTACGGCTGAGCAACATTATAATAACAGAGTTGCTAGAGCTCAAGAAATTGCCAAAAATGAAAACGTTAACGGCTTTGTGCCAACCAAGGTAAACGGTCGGATTACCAACCCAGCTTCAATCGCCGAAAATGCCCTCTTAGAGGTTGACAAGCTTGGAACCAAGATGATTATGGATGCGCAAGGGAGTACTCCAGAAGATAAGGCTAACGCTATTGCCCAAGTTTGGGAAGGGGCGGGGATAAGTGCAGCCGCCAGATTGACCAAATATGGCATCGTTGACCCCATCAAAAAATCCATTGATAACGCCCTTGATACTTTTCCTTTTAGTTTATCCTACGGTACCAATGATCACACCCTAGGAATTTCTAATAAATCCAACACGGCTGGGTATAATATTACCAATGGAAAGGGCTATATCCAAACACCTTAGTTTTTACCCAAATTGAACGCTAAAAACATCCTTCCTGAGGATGTTTTTTCTTAAGCGATGAGCTTTGATGGTGAATTCTTAGTGGGTTTATGCAGACTCGAACTGCAGACCTCTACAATGTCAATGTAGCGCTCTAACCAACTGAGCTATAAACCCTTTTTTACGCGACATCTGGACTTAAAACTTCACTTTTTTCAAGGATTTCCGCTTTTCCTGGCTCACTCTCGACACTTCTTTGCATAGAAATTTGAGAAAAAAAGTCCAGCCAAACTACTTGGACAAAAACAACATAAAATGAAAAAACCAAGCTTACTACTGAAATTAAAAGTATTCCCATGAAGCTAAAGGCGCTAATTGGCCATAAATCAACTGGCGTAACAAAATGAGCTATCCACAAAGGCACTATTAATAAGGTTAGCAAACTTAGCAACGCCAGTCCAGTAGCTAAAACTAGTAAACCCATTAGTAAAGTTTTTTTAAGTTGCTTTAAGCACACTTCATAAGAAAATTCCAGGGCTGCTTTTATTTTTAAACCTCCGAGTGCTATTACCATAAAGCTAAATTTCTTCAAAAAAAAGAGCAACCAAATCAGGGGGATCAAAATTAGCAAAGCTGCGAAAGAAACAATTAGTCCAAGCAACATTGCCTTAAAAGAAAAAAGCAGTGCTGCTGGTATCATTAAAATTAGAATAATTGCCACCGCGCTAAAATCAAGTAAGCAATCCAGGACAATTAAGCGTCCTAGATAATTGCGCGCTTCAGCCAGAACTGCCCAGGGTTTTAATTGTTTATACAAAAGAGGGTTATTTATCCCGCGAATTAGCGCTATCGAGCTTAAAATTCTTAGCACATAAAAAAACACCAGTCCCGCCAAGAGAAAAAATCCGATCAGTAGTGCATATTCTTCATTTTGTTTGAGCAGCTCAGCGATAGGAGTCTTCAGCATTAAATCTTCCCTGACGAGATTTAGATTTTCAAAAACACTGCCAAGTACAATAAGGAAGCCAAAAAACCACAAGAATTTATTTTTCCAGCTTACCAAAAAAGACTTTTTCAATATATCAAGATATTGAATTTCTTGCATATTTTCTTAATTTAATTTAACCGCTTTTACGCTTCAATAGTTTTCTCAACTTTTGTCAAACCAACAATTTCATCAAAAGCTTCCTTTTCTAAAGTTTCATTTTCCATTAAGTAAGCTACTATTTTTTCAATAACCGCTTTCTTTTCAGTTAAGATTTTTTCGGCGGTAGTTGCGGCCGCTTCAATAAAGCGCGAAACTTGATTATCAATCGCTTGAGCAGTGTTTTCAGAATAATCTTTTTCCTCATTAATTTCGCGGCCCAAAAAGACTAACTCTTCTTTTTTTCCAAAGGTTCTTGGTCCCAATGGACTCATTCCATAACGAGTGACCATGGCTCTGGCCATATGGGTTGCTCTTTCAAGATCATTTGAAGGACCAGTAGTTACATCCCCGCAATAAAGTTTTTCACTAACGTGCCCGCCCAATAAGGTTGCCAATTCATCCACAAAATAAGCCTTTGAATGAAGGTGTCTATCCTCGGTTGGCGCTGAAAGGGTATAACCACCCGCTTGTCCGCGGGCAATAATCGAAACTTTTTGAACTGGATCAGCGTTAGGCAGCAGCGCTGCAATCAGGGCATGACCGGCTTCATGATAAGCTACAATTTCTTTTTCTTTCTGGTTGACGACGCGGCTTCTTCTTTCTGGCCCAAGGATAACTTTTTCAATTGATTCTTTTAGCTCGCTCCCGGTAATTTGCTTTTTCTCGCGTCTAACAGAGAGAATAGCGGCTTCATTAACAAGATTGGCTAAATCGGCGCCTGAAAAACCAGAGGTTCGCTCAGCGAGTTGATGAATATTAATGCCTTCTTCCATAGGCTTGTTTTTCATGTGGATCTTCAGGATTTCTTCTCTTTCCTTAATATCTGGTAAATCCATTACCACTCGTCGGTCAAAACGTCCTGGTCGCAGAAGTGCGGGGTCCAAAACATCTGGTCGATTAGTAGCAGCAATTACAATCACACTGGTTTCACTTTCAAAGCCATCCATTTCAACTAAAATTTGATTTAAAGTTTGTTCTCGCTCATCATGCCCACCACCAAGTCCGGCTCCACGATGCCTACCAACCGCATCAATTTCATCAATAAACACAATCGCTGGAGCGCTTTTCTTAGCTTGCTTAAATAAATCGCGCACGCGACTAGCGCCAACCCCGACAAACATTTCCACAAATTCGCTCCCTGATATATTAAAGAAGGGAACTCCAGCTTCACCAGCCACCGCTTTTGCCATCAAAGTTTTTCCGGTTCCGGGAGAGCCGAGCAACAAGACACCTCTCGGAATCTTAGCTCCAATAGCGATAAATTTCTTTGGGTGTTTTAAAAATTCTACAATTTCACCTAATTCTTCTTTAGCTTCTTTAGCGCCTGCCACGTCAGCGAAAGTCGTTCGTTTTTTCTTATCTTTCGGGTCGGTCATCCGAGCCTTACTTAAGCCAAAAGACAAGGCTTGAGAGTTTCCGCGCTGAGCTTGCTTTAACATAAACCAAATAAAAACCCCAATCAAGATAACTGGGAGCAAAACTGGTAGCAAGACGCCCTGAACAAAGGAACCCCAGCCAGAAGGCTGCTTAAT
>CAIPMZ010000016.1 GCA_903866285.1 uncultured bacterium | reverse complement strand
CGTTCTTTACTGCACATACTTTTTTACATTTTGGACACTTTTTTTATTCAGCATAATAGATGATTTACAATTATGTCTTCTATTGTACTCCAAATCGCCATTTTTATCCTTACATATTTTTAATTAGTCCTTGATTTCAACGTTTCCGAGTTCGTCAGCCCGGGTGATACTCCCGTCAAAGGGCACCTTCGGAGTCGGGGGCTGTTCAAAGCCAACTCCTTCGCCAAAGTAGAAATTATCGAGCCAAATATGGCCATCAGTTCGGGGAGAGAGCACTTTAGCAACTCTAAGCTGAATGAAGCGTGTATTAGCGTCCGTCGTTATGAACTTTACATTTTCCTGCCATTCATTTTCAACTGAAACCGCCGCACCGAAAGAAGTTCCATTGGCAAGATTAACTTTATTTTCATCAAATCCTGAGAAAAGCATCGAAAAAATTTCAGGGCTAGCATCAGTCCTGGCATCCATTGCATAAGTGTACGTTTTGCCCGGTTCAACAGGGATCAGAACCGAGGGAACATATGAAAATCCAGTATTCGGATACGGGGTCGTCATTTTAAATGATCCCGTCCCAGCATCCCGCGAAACAGTCGCATCATAGCTCGCATCTCCACTAATACCCCACCCAGTCGCCCCATTCACATCCGGATTCGTCACCAGATTTACTCCCGTTCTTTTTAAATGCGGGCGCACTGCGGCAGCGGCGTTAGCGCCAGGAACCTCAAAAAAAACTAGCCCTAAAATATGAAAGAGCAAAAAGAAAGCAAGCAAAGAAGTTTTATTTTTTAGCATACAAAAATAATTCCAGCGCAAAAAACTAAAAAAGCTTTTACGCTCAGACCAACAATCTTTCAAGAGTTAATTTCTTTATTATTAATTTAATTATACCAAAAAATTAAAAAATGAAAACTCCACTCCCATCCGTAATTAAAAATGCTGCGGGAAATCTTCTTTTTCCCAAGGAAAAACGACCCAATTCTCACTAGCGATCGAAAAAAAGTCCGGCATAAATTTACAATTTTGTTTATTAATGGCTAGCGTTGCAGTTTTAAGTTGGGAGGGTTGATATTTTTCCAGGATAATTTTAGTAATTTTTTCTAGGGTCTGCCCGCTGTCGACCAGTTCATCCACCAATAAAATTTTCTTGCCCTGCAAATCAACTTCTGGCAAATAAGTAACTTTCAGTTCTTCTTGTTTTTCGCCAGCATACGAACGGGCGGTCAGCGTTAGTATATTTTTAAGTTGTAATTTTTTCGCCAATAGTCCCAATGGCACAATTCCCCCACTCGCAATCCCGATAATATAATCAGCTTCAAATTTTTCCTTTTTTATTTGCCTGGCAATATTTTCCACCGCGCCTTCGATATCATCCCAAGAAATTTTTTTGACCATTTTTTTAAAATTAGCATTTACATTAAAACGATTTAACTAGTCCTAGCTTGTTTCGGAGCTAAGCTCCATCTTGTTGCAATATTAATTTAGTTAATTTAATACCACACACCAACCCAGCTAGTTAGGATCAAAGAAATTTCCAATTTTATCCAAAAGGCTTTTCACTTCGCTCTGCTCTTGTTTTAATCTGCGTTTAATTTCTGGAATTACTAGTTTAGTCGCTGTAAAGCCAGCGTCAATTAACTGCTCCGGATTTTTAAAATCAAACAAAGTAAATTTTTCCAAATGTGGCTCGATAATTATTTTTTCGCTACCTTTGAAAGCAACTTGCTGTTGCCGAGCAAAAATACCATACGCATTATTGACCACGTCCAGCACATGCTCGGTTTTTTCGTGGGCCATTTTGGCCGTTAGGTCGACCCCAATTTCTAACTGGGCGCCCATGCTGCGCAGGGGCGAAAAGGGTACATTTTCAACCAACATTCCGTCAACTAATTTTCGCCTGCCAATTTCCACCGGAGCAAAAAAGACCGGAATACAAGCGCTCGCCATCACCGCCTCTGCTAAATTACCCTCGCGAAAAATAACTTTCTTACCACTGTCGATATCGGTTGCAATAATCGCCAAAGGAATTTTAGCATCCTCGATATTTTTATCGCCAATATAGTCTTTAATAATTTTGCCCACCGGCTTATTTGAATTCAGCCCCAATTTCGAATAACCGAAATTGGAAACTTTCAGCCAATTTAATTTTTTCGAAATTTCAATCATTTCATCTGTTGAAATCCCAAAAGCCCAGCAGGCCGCGACTACCGCTCCAGCGCTAGTCCCGCTAATATAACTAATTTTAATTTTGCTTTCCTGAAAAGCCTTCAGCACCCCAACGTGCGCAATTCCCAACGCCCCACCACCCGAAAGTGCTAGTCCAATTTTTAATTTTGGTTTTCTCTTTTTTATTGGCATAAGTTTGTATTAAAATTATAGCATATTTTTCAAGATCTTCCTTGCAAGCTAATGGACTCTAGCGCGACTTGGGCACATTGACAGCTAATTATTCAAGGGCTATCCTTAAGAGATAGTTCATTTTATTTGGTTTTAATAACGTTAAGGCTAGCTACGGAGGATTTATGACTGATTTTACCAAACCCTTACTGCAAAAAAGGCAAGCTAATTTCCTTCGAACCGTTCAACGATTTATCAAAAAAAATTCCGATTATTTCAAAGGTGTTGACCTTAAAAAACTTGGAATAGTTACGGAAGAAAGTAAATTCTTAAACACTTATTATACTTGCTACACGCCTGGACGCGATGCTAAGTTTATTGGAAAACTTTCAAAAAACGGTAAGCGCATAAATCTCGTTAAAGCCACCCTCAAAAAATGAAGAATCTTCAGCAGGAACCAGCCACAATTCATACTACCGAAAACTTTCGGAAAGACAGTATGAATTGTGGGCTGGTTTTATTTTAATAAAATAAAAGCTGTTTAGCATTGCGCTAAACAGCTTTAAATCAGCTGCTCAAAATTTTTCAAGTTAAGCATTGTTAAAATTGCAATCTTCTTAACTTTTCAGGGTCACATCCTAGAAAAAACGAAGGAGACAAACAGCAAAAATGTATTAATTTTTGGAAAAGAAATTACACCGCGTAAAAATCACACGTACGGGAAATTTTTTCCAATCATGTTCGCTCTCATCCAAGCGCCTAACTGCACTGTCAAAACAAAGTGGCACATACCTGATATCCAGAATAGTTATTTTCTCATCCACGCTTCTCCCAAAAAGCGCTTTAGCCCTTTCATCCACAAATTTTTTATTATTAGCCATCCCATTGGCAACAGCCAAAAGGCCCATGTCGCCCACAGAAAAAAGGACGAATCCAGAAATGTAACTATTATACACAAATCCTCCTCTAATTTTGATTTTAAATAACTGCTCTTTTGTAACATTATCCTAGAAAAAAACAGGGTAAAAGTCAAATGAGGAGAATTCCCTAACAAAAAACACCCCCCGAGGAGTGAATAAAAAAAATTATGTTTTGCAAACCACCCAGCAGCAATGTGCTTGAAGTGGTCTGCAAGGAAAAATTAAAAGGAAGAATAGGGGCGCGCTTAAGTCCCAGTTAAGATGTAGCGACATTCAAAACCCCAAGGACAGGTGTTACACCAAAGCTGATTTTCGAAAGAACAAGTAGGCGCAAAGAAATCACCGCCATACCCAGGACCTAAATTTTGACAGTCCTCAACCTTGATAATTTTCTTTTTAGGATTACTACCCAACCGCCTTTCACGCAAAAACTGCGTCGTCAGTAAGGCCGCCTCTACTAAAAGGGAGAGACGCTCAACTTCAGCATCAATAAGGGCAATAACGATTTGGCCATTCTTAAGCCTGATGCCAAGACTAGTAATGTTTTCATTCTCCAGAAGCGGAAATCTTAATCTCACTAAAAATAACGTAAGCTCGCTAATAATAGCCGCCTCTACAAATAGATCGAGGGCAGCTAAATTCCTTTTATAATTTAAAAGGAATAATTCAAAAGAATTTAATCCTCCCAAGTTAATCTCGCCAATCTCCAGGCGTGGAGGGTTAAAAGTAACCTCACCAAAAATTGAGACCCATACAGCCTCGCCGAAGCCTTTGCAGGCTTTCCATAACTGCCAAAATAAGTCCATTGATTCTAAATTTAGAAGGTTGAAGAAATATTCAATTTGGAAAGAAGCTTGTTATCTGTCAGCTGTTGCCAACTTCTTTTAACATTGTTTAAATGCTAACACCTCCAGCCAATTCGTCAAGAAAAAAGACCTACTGGCGACTACTGTCGCTTTCGGTCTTTTTGGGAAATTAGGACTAATTAAAAATATGTAAGGATAAAAATGGCGATTTGGAGTACAATAGAAGACATAATTGTAAATCATCTATTATGCTGAATAAAAAAAGTGTCCAAAATGTAAAAAAGTATGTGCAGTAAAGAACGGAAAGTTT
>CAIPMZ010000015.1 GCA_903866285.1 uncultured bacterium | reverse complement strand
TACAATAATAAATTTACAATATACATTGAATTTTCAATAATCAATTTTAAACTAAAAATCACAACATACCAATTTTCAAATACTTCACCTTGATTTAATAATTTTCAATCCTTTAAAATACTAATTTTCAGTTATCCAAATTTTCAGTTACGATCTTTTTATCAAGTGAGTTTACTATTTTCTGAAATATCATCGTGAGTTCTTGGGTTTCCTGCCAAAGCTTTCCTATTTCCTCTTTTCTTTCTTGCAAACATCCAACTATCATTCTGAGCCAATATTTTGTTTCCTGGGCTTCTTTTTTGCAAATAAAAATCTTGTTTCGAAAGTCTTTCTTTGAGCTTGCATTATTTGCCTCACAATAATTCGCGCCTACACTTGTTCCGCTCCTTATTAATTGACTAACTATTGGTCTTGTTATTGTATCCTGTTTTACGCTTTTGCAAAAGGCTATGATGTTTTCACCAAAAATTGCAGTTCTTTCTTCGAGATTGTATTTGTTTGGAAATTTTTCCATTGTAAATTCATTGAGAATTGGAAACTGTAAATTGAAAATTATTCACCTACGCACTACGCAATGGTGCAGGAGGAATGCAGGAATGCAAAATTCAAAAAAATTCCTTTTTAAAGAAGAAACACTCTCTCTTTGAACCTCATTTTTACTAATCAAGTTTATCATTATAGAGGCAAAAATGCAACGATTAGTTTATTTTTTTATTATTTGCCAGTATCCACCTTTATCCGGACCAATTCTTTCAATTATTTTTTTCTCTTTCAATTTTCGTAGATTATTTTCCACATTCTTTTCGGCCATATCTATTCTATGTGCAATTTCAACAATTGATATTTTCTCATCTTCTTTTATTAAAGAAATAATTCTATTCTGATTTTCTGTCAATTTTTCACCCACCTTTTCACCCACCTTTTCACCCACCTTTTCACCCACCTTTTCACCCACCTTTTCTTGCTCTCTTTTTTGGAAAGAAATAACAAAAGCGCCTGCTCTTTCAGAGAAATCAGGCAATTTATTGCCATTTTTTTTACATTCTTCAATTATTCGCTGAAAACCAGTTCCCCAGCTTTCCACTAAGTTAATTTGATGAAAAATTTCCACTAACTTTTTATTTCTTGGAATAGAACGACTCTCCGAAAGAATATTCTTTATGTCGATTTCCTTTGGCAAAAGACCTGGACTCCAAATCTCAAGAGAATTATCAAATATCCTAATTTGAATATTTCCTGAATCATTATAATCACGATGAATAAGGGCGTTTATGACAGCTTCGCGCAGTGCCAAGAGCGGATAATCCCAAATTTCATCCCGCTCCGGCTTTCCTGTAATAACAAACTCAGTGTTAATATGCCGTTTGATAAAATTCATTATTTGATCCACGCAATGAATAATGCTTCCATCAAACTCTTTTTCATCCAAAAACTTAACCACACTTTGACCTTTAAATCTGGCTGCTTTCACGATAGCCTGATAGATATTGGTATTATTTTTCGCAAAACAAAGATACCCGGCGTTTGTAGTTTTATTTTTAAATACCAGCCCAAGCTGTTTTAAAAAATCAATTTCTGAACTAATTCTAAATTTATAATATTTATTATTTATTTTTTTAATAAGATCAGCATCGAATTCTATTTTTTTCAGATCTTTTTCCAAATACATCTTATCAAAATCAGATAATGCATATCTCTTTATTAGTTCTCTCACTTCGGTTTGTGACATTTTCTGATTTGTTTTTCCAACTCTCACATACGCTCTATCAAAAGCAAACACTGGCTTATTATCAGATTCAGAAACGTCTATTTCCACTATTTCTCCAAGTCCAAATGTTTTAACATTTATCGATGGATATAATATTGGATCAGTATTGTTTTTTATCTTATTGGCGAAATCTTCAATCGTATTTTTTCCAACTTGAATTCCACTAGCCACGCCATCATCATTCATGCCAATAATAACCTTTCCTCCTTTTTTATTAGCAAAAGCACAAAGACTAATAATAGCCTCTTTCCATTCTGCAAAAGAAGATTTTAATTCAATTTTTTCTGATTCTTTTAAATTCATACAAATCTATCTTTATTTTTAAGAAAAAGCCACGATGGAATCAAATTTTTTGTCGATTTCTTTTTTAGGCGCTATAACAGAATAAATCGTGCAGTTCGTGCTCAGATTTGCGTCAGATTTGTTTTAAAAAATCTGAAAGATATCGAGATACCTTGAAGATTTTTTTAAGCAAAGATGCTGTGAAGATGAGTGCGCAATGTATGAGTTATTTTGTTATAGTGACTTAGTCAGTCCCAAGACGGTGGCATTGAGATACACATTGTCGCGCCCAGAAAGTTCAGGATTGAACCCAATCCCCAATTCCAAAAATGGCGAAATTCGCCCATCGATTTTGACACTGCCCTTATCAGCTTGATAAATTCCCGCCAAAATTTTAAGCAATGTGCTTTTCCCGCTTCCATTGCGACCAATGATGCCGAAAAATTCTCCCTTTTTCACTTCAAAAGAAACATCGTCAAGGGCCCCAGTTGCAGGCGCAACGGGGTAAACTTTGAACTCTTCGAAATCCTTGTTTCGCTTGAACACGCTCACTGCCGCACCACGAAGACTGCTCACTTTTTCATGAGGAATGCGGAAAGTCTTGCTAACTCCTGATACTTTTATGGCTATGTTTGAATCCATACTTTTTTATTCTTATTCTGTCTTAAATTTCGAATTTTGAATTTTGAATTTCGAGTCAATTTCTAATGATCTAATTTTTGAAACAATATCTCCATTAAGGCATTTAACCCCTTAAAGTTGAGATTATTTTTCCAAATATTAAGGTGAGCTCTTGAGTCTCCTTCCATAATAGTCTAGCATCTTTTGCGCATCCAGGACAAGCGATTGAAAGCATATGAAGCCAATATTTACTCTCCTGGGCTTCTTTCTTACAGATATGGATTTTATTTTTGAAATCCTTCTTTGAACTAGCAGCATTTGCTTCCATATAATTAGCTCCGACACTCGTGGCTGATCTGATTAACTGAGAGATGAGGGGTCTTGTAATTGTATCTTGAGGAATTTTTTGGCAAAATAAAATAACTTCGCCTCCAAATTTAGAGGTTCGAACTTCTAAATCATAACTTTTTTTGCTTTCTCCTATTTCAACCATTGATTTTATTCAAAATTGATTCAAAATTCGAAATTCAAAATTCAAAATTAAAAAAACACCGCTCCTCTAAGGGAGGAGATTTTTTCATGCGGAATTTTAAAGGTCTTGGAGACGTGAGAGACTTTAATTGCAATATCGGACATACTTTATAGTTTGAAGTTTTAAATTTGAAGTTTTAATTCAGTTTTAATTGGCTGAGTTTTTAATCTGCTCATATCTATCTTTGTGTGTTTTAT
>CAIPMZ010000014.1 GCA_903866285.1 uncultured bacterium | reverse complement strand
CAAAAGAAAAAAGGTCTAGAGAATGTTGATTTAACTAAACAATTAAGCCCTTCTTTAGCGTCATTTTCAAATGTGCTGGAAAATGCAGTTTCGGTGTCATAGTTAAATGATTTGACACGACCTCCCAAAACTACTTCCTATGACTAAAACGTTTTCAGGAAACCACATAAAAACACTAACGCCCCTCACTTCCATAAATGGATATAAGGAAGTGTTTAGGATATTGAGATATATTAATATTTGTTATTTTCCTAAAATAGCCAAGAGTTCCCTGGCCGAAGTTGTCCAATTAAACCTAATGGACTGACGGAGACCTTTATTTTTCATTTTTTCGTAGAAAGCTTTATCTAAAAGTAGCTCTTTTATCGCCAAATAAAGCTCATTCGGATTGTCTGGATCAACCATCAGCCCGCCATCGCCAACCACCTCTGGCAAAGAGGATACGTTCGCAGCCACAACTGGAACGCCTGAGCGCATCGCTTCCAGCACGGGAATTCCGAAACCTTCGAAAAAAGAAGGATACACGAAAAGCGACGCCAAGGTATAAACAGCAGCTTTGTCTTGATTGGTGATACAGCTGGTAAAAATAATGTCACTGGTGCTTTTCGCTTCGCGCATTTTAGCTAGAATTTTTTTTACACCCCAACCCTTTCCCCCAGCAATTACGAGTTTAAATTTATCTAATTGCGGATTGCGCAAGGCTTTTAGCTGATCAAAAGCCGCCACAATGGCAGGAATATTTTTCCGTGGTTCAACCGTGCCCAGATAAAAAATAAAATTGAACGGCAGATGGTATTTCTCCTTCACTGCTATCAAGCGCGGATCATTCCGATCAAGTTGCTCAATCTCGCCGGCCACAGCGTTATAAATTCGCTCAACCTTTGACGCCTCGATTCCGTAATAATCAACAATGTCTTTTTTAGATGAGTCCGAAACTGCGATAATCTTATCCGCTCTTTGGCAAAGGGCACGCGGATTAATAAAGTGATGCCAGAGTCGTCGTTTAAAAGAAAAAGTCTGCGCAAAAATTTCAAAAGAAAGATCATGAATAGTTAAGATTAATTTAGTTTCATTTGAAAGGGCTACGAAATTAATATTCGGCATCCAAAATTTATCGACTCCACCCAACATTTTATCCAGGTGTGGCCAACGCAAATACCAAAAACAAAAATTGAGGAGTTTGTTTGGGATGTGGAATTGTTTAACGACGACATTTTTATATTTCTTAAATTGCCCGAGTTGGGCTTTTGGCTCATGCCAAGAATTAATAAAAAGCACATAAGTATTCTTTTGATCCAACTCGAAAAGCCGATGTAAAAGATTCACCGTATATTCTTCCACCCCCGTATTTTTACCTTCCACTAGACAGCGGATGTCTACTCCTACTCTCATATGGCTATATTACTAGATTGCTATATTGTTAGAATGCTCCATATTTTAAGGCTTTAAGCAATATAACAATTTAACCATATAATAATTTATTCCGGTAGTCTTGACTTTTGGGCGAAAAAGGAGTATAATTAAAGCTTTAATAGTTCTTTTAAGGTCCTGCTAATTAAAAAGGGATAACGATGGAAAATTAAAGGTTCTGCTTAACAAATATTTCAGAAAAATGCGGTTCAAGTCAGAGACGTTGAACCGACAATGTGCCATTATAGATTCGTAGAATTTTTAACAATATGACAATATAACAATTTTCCCCAGCATTAGAAATTAGGCATTAGACATTAGACATTAGAAATTGAATTCCCTCTGCTCCCTGCCCCATGTTGGGTGTTCCATGCTATGTGTTCTATGTTATATGCTGCGTGCTTTATGCGCTGCAAGCTTACTCTCAATAATCCCCTGCATCCTTTCCTTGAAAATCTCACGATTAAACTTTTGAACTTTACTGGAAATATACGCAGGATCAAAAGAAAGCGTTTGAAATTTTTTAACCGCCTGGATAATCGCGGGAGTTGTTTGCTCGTTAAAAAAGACGCCCATCTTACCTTCCTCCATGTGTTCTGGAATATCACCTCCGCGAAAAGCGATAAGCGGTTTGCCGCAGGCGAGGGCTTCCATAGCCACAATCCCAAAATCTTCCTCCTGCGGAAAAATAAAACCCTGGCAACCTTGATAATACTTTTCTAATTCAGCATCTTCAATACGACCCAAAAATTCAATGTTAGGGTTTGCCATTTTTTTAAGTCTTTTCAGCTCTGGGCCTCGTCCAATAATTTTAAGTGGCAAACCTAACTCGTTAAAAGCTTTAATCGTAATATCGTGACGTTTATAAGCAATGATTCTGCCAACCATTAAAAAATACGGCTCGCCTTTTTCAATATTTTCCGACAGAAAAAATCGTTTTGTGTCCACTGGCGGATGAACAACGAGGCAATCTTTACGATAATATTTCTTAATGCGACCAGCCACAAAATTCGAATTAGCCACGAAAACGTCTACACGATCAGCACTAACCTTATCCCAGAGACGTAAATAATTCATCGCAAAAGGAATCAACAGTTTAACAAGGCGCGGAAAATAAAAATCACGCGTATATTTTTGACAATCATCCCAGGCATACCTCATTGGGGTATGCATATAGCAAAGATGCAGCGTTTCTGGGCGGGTAATGATTCCTTTGGCGTAACTAGAAGAATCAGAAACGACAATGTCATAAGCTGAAAAATCAAATTGCTCAATAGCTGGTGGCATTAGGAGGGGAAAAACTCGGTGCCAATTTTTTGTAAACGGTAGTTTTTGCAAATAAGAAGTATAGATACGTTTATCCTCAAAGGTTCCCTGCATTGCTTTCTGATTATATAAAATCGTATAAATCGGAGCGTACGGATAAATTTCTAAAAGACACTGCAAGACGCGTTCAGCTCCCCCGTGTTGGACTAGATAATCATGGACAAAGGCAATACGCATAAAAGTTATAAAGTTGAAAGTTTGTAAAGTTTAAAAGTAAAAAGGTAATCAATAGCTAATAATTGGCTATCTAAAGTAATTTCGAGTTATGAATTTTGAATTTCGAATAAAATTAGAATGATTGAATGTTTGAAACATTAAAAAATTAGAAATTAAAAATTGATTCGAAATTCAAAATTTTAAATTCAAAATTTCAAAAAACTAATCCATTAATTCTTTAATTCGTTAATAAGTAATTTTATACTAAGAAAGTCTCATATCCACCACGTTGAGTTGAATCTTACTATTTCCATTCCAGTTATCTTTTTGCAAATTGCAAACAACATCAATTTTATCACCTTCGTTAAAAGCTGCAAATTTTTCGCCACCCCCAAAACTAATCGCTTCGAATATTTTAATGCTCTCGTTCGCCCGTAATTCGTTTTCAGCCGAAGAAAGAAAAAACTTCACGTGTTTTTTCTCATTACCCAGAAAACGTTTTTCTTGGATAATCAACTTCTCGATTAGTAAAATTGGCTCTTCACTGCCAATCCCAAAAGGTTTAAGTTTCTCCAGATCTTCAATTAATTCAACGGATATTTCGGCTGGCTGAGCTTGGCCGTCAATCGTAATTTCTGCTTCTAATTTAACTCCCACTAATTGCTTTTCAATAATTTCTTCGAGGGCTTTTTGAAAATTTTCTAGCTGGTCATTGCGAAGCGAAACTCCAGCTGCTTGGCTGTGTCCGCCGAATTTAAGCAAGAACTGGCTGCACTGCCCAATCGCTTCAATAATATTAATTTGCGGAATGCTCCGAAAAGAACCTTTACTTTCTTCGGGGCCTCGCTGAAAAACCGCCGTCGGTTTATTGTATTGCTGAGCGATCTTACCGGCCACTAACCCCACCACTCCAATTGGAAAATGCTCGCCAATGGCAAAAATAAGTTTCCGATCCAGATAATCCGTTTCAGCTAAAATTCTAATTTCACCAACAACTTCGGCGGTAATTTTCTGGCGCTCTGTATTACTAGCTTCTAATTCAAGCGCAAAGTCGCGAGCCAAGATCACATCTTTTTCGATAATTAAATTATACGCTAAATTAGCGTGGTTAATTCTTCCAGCTGCGTTAATGCGGGGCGCTACGTAAAAGGAAACTTTTTTCGTATCTGGAATCGCCGATTCATCAATCGTAATTCGGCCAACCGTAAACAATTCCAACAGGCCCGTACGCCGAGTTTTCGAAAGCACAACCAGTCCATATTTTACAAATAATCGATTTTCACCGATCAAAGGAACGCAGTCAGCGATGGTGCCGATTGAAACTAAATCTAACATCCATTTTGTTTGGCCGATTTTTTCTGGCATCAAACTTTGGAAAATTGCTTGCACAACTTTAAAAGCCACGCCCACGCCGGCTAAATCTTCAAAGGGATACCCACAATCTTTTTGATGCGGATTAATAATTGCTAAGGCAGTAGGAGTTTTTGCCGGAACGTGATGATGATCAGTAATAATCACATCAATCCCGTTTTCTTTAGCTTTTGCTACTTCCGCAATACTCGTAATCCCGCAATCAACAGTAATAATCAATTTTACCCCACTAACTTTAAAAAGATCAACCGCCAGCAAATTAAGCCCGTAGCCTTCCGTGCGTTTATCTGGAATATAGACAGTGGCATCAATACCAAGTTCTTCAAAAGTTTCTTTTAAAATTGCTGACGAGGTAATCCCGTCTGCATCATAATCACCAAAAATAACGACTTTTTCTTTTAGGTCGCGCGCCTGCTTCACTCGCGCGACGACTTTTGCCATCTCACGAAAAAGAAAAGGATCAAGACAATCCTGCTGGTAATCGGGCGTAATAAATTGTTGGAGTTGCTTTTCGCTTCCTAGCCCGCGGGCAAGTAAAATCTGCGTCACGAGCGGATGCAGCTTCAACGAAAAATCCGACGGAATTGCTACCGGCTCTTTTTTTAACCATTTTGCCATAAAAGTCACTAAAACATAACATGGAACCTGAAGCACATAGCAACGACACTATCCTGCCTAGTTCACATGCTAAATATTTTATGTTTCATATTTTGCGTTATGTATTTTATCTATTGCTATGTTGTTATGTCAAACCTATCTTATCTTTCGTATCATGCATTTGATGTCCCATATCCAATGTCTCGTGTTTTGTGTTTTGTGCTTGATATCTTGCATTTCATGCTCCATGTTTCGTATTCCATGATCTTTCTTCCCCTATTTCGCTTCCCGACCGCAACTTAAACAAACAAAGCTCGCTTTTAATGTTCGCTCTTTTGGATTTATAAATTGCAAATTAAGCCCAAGCTTTTCATTACAATATAAACAGTGCAGACTATTTTTTCCGTTTAATTCCTTGGCTAAGCGCTGAGCATCCAACGCCTCAGAATTAACTTCTAGTTTATAGGTTGGTAAGTCTTCGCCAAGAAGCACGTTAACGCGGGCAATCACTTCCACAGGACGCGTAGTCCCTCTGATAATAAAATCTTTCACCCCAAGCGCACTGGCCCTGTCTTTATCCTCCTCTCTTCCCATATGCGAAGAAATTACTACAGGGATAGTGGCGGTAGTTGTATTTTTCTGGAGCTCTTCAATCAGCGTAAAGCCGTCCATCCTTGGCATATCAATTCCCGTAAAAATAACGTCAGGTAACTGACTGGTAGCCATTTCTAAACCAGCTAAGCCGTCAACGGCTTGTAGAACTTCAAAATTTTTATTTTGAAATATCTCCGCATACATCTCCCGTAATTCAACGTCATCATCAATAATAAGGATTCTTTTTAATTTTTCCATATTGTTTCAATTACCTAACATGGAAAACACACAGCACCTAGCAAAATTTAAAAAATGCTATTACTGGTATCTATCCTATGCTTACTTTTATTATTTCTTATTGTTAGCTATTTGCTTTATGTGTCATATCTAGAAAATAACCTTGATATCTACCGCTCGAGCCTCTTGTTTATCATTATAGATAAAAAGTGGATTAATGTCGAATTCGGCAACCTGAGGATTTTCCTGGGCAAAGCTCATCAGACCCAAAAGAATTTCAGCAAACTCTCGGCTATTGCAAACAGCTTGACCTCTGGCCCCTTTAAAGAGAAAATTAATTTTACTTTTCAGGAGCTGGGTTTCAATTTCAGCCAAGCTCATTGGCGCCAAAAGAAAATTAACTAGCTTGAAAATTTCGGTATAAATTCCACCTAAGCCGTAGACGATCACCGGCCCGAAAATAGGATCCTTTTTAATTCCCAGGATGATTTCGGCAAATTTTCCCGCTTGAAATTGGGCAATTATTTTCTCTCCCTTAAAAACCTCGTTCATTTCTGCAAAAGCTTTTTTCAACTCCTCCTGGTTTTTAATTCCCAAGCGAAGTCCGCCTTGCTCAGTTTTATGCAAAATTTTATCCGAATCAACTTTTAAAACCAAAGGGAAGCCTAAATCCAGTTTTTCAATATTTTCGCTAGTCACAACGCTATGCGCAACCGCTTTAACGCCATAAAGTTCCATCACCCTGGCGCCATCCGCAAAAGAAAGCGCCTTACTCCCCTCGGCGAGGGCTTTTTTAATGATTGTTTGCGCTTGGTCTTTTCTTGTTGCTGAAAGCTTCAGGGTTGAAACCTCCGGCTTAGCTGTTTTAAATAACTGCCAGTTATAATATTTTTCGAAAGTATTAATCGCAGCCTCTGGCGTAGCAAAATTAACTAAATTATTTTTCGTAAGCTTTGCAATTGAGCTTGCGACTTTTTCGCCCCCAATAAATACGGGAATCAAATTAAGTTTTCTTGCTTGCGCTTTTTCTAAAATAACTTGCGCTATTTCAGCCACATTAGTTTGATTTTGGGGTGTCAGCAAACAAAAAATATTTTCAATTTTTGCTTGTTGTAAAATTTCCAAAGCTCCCAAATAACGATCCTGCTGCGCATCGCCTAAAAGATCAATCGGATTTTCAACCGAGGCTTCGGCTGGTAAAATTGCGCGCAGTTTCTTTTTGGAGGCTGGCGAAATTTCGGCTAGCGTAATATTCTTATCTTTAAAGGCGTCGGTAGCCAGTACGCCAGCACCCCCAGCATTAGTAAGCACAGCGCACAGCGAACTTGTTGGCGCCTCATAACTGCTAGCTAGCTTCAGGACATTTAAAAATTCGTCTAAATTATCAACTCTAATGACGCCCGCTTTTTCAAAAGCTACGCTCGTAATTTCATCGCTTCCGGCTAAAGCTCCAGTGTGGGAAGCAATCGCTAGCTGGGTTTTCGCGGTTTTCCCAGCTTTTAAAATTACAATTGGTTTTTTCAAGGAAACTTTGCTAGCTATTTTTAAAAACTTTTCGCCATCCTTAATTCCTTCCAAATACATTCCGATTACTTTTGTCTGCTTATCATCACCAAGATATTCAATCAACTCCGATTCAGAAATTTGCATCTTATTCCCAATCGAAATAATTTCCGAAAAAGCTAAATTTTCTGACCTAGCTTTATCCATTAAAGCCACCGCTAAAGCACCTGATTGAGAAACAAACGCAATCTTTCCAGCCTCAGGCATTCCCCCAGCAAAAGAAGCGTTCAGCTTAAGCGCCGGTGCTACGAAACCCAGACAATTTGGACCGAGGATATTTAGTCCTTTTACTTGCGCCAACTTTTTAAGTTTATCCTCTAGCGCTTTTCCTTCCGCGCCCGTTTCCGAAAAACCAGCTGAAATTACCACGAAGTTTTTTACTGAGTCCGAAGCTTTTTCAATCGTCTGGAAAACAAACTTAGCCGGAATAGCTAAAATCGCCAAATCAACTTGACTAGTAATTTCTTCCAACGCTGAGTAACTCTTTTTCAGGCCAATTACTTTATAGGTAGGGTTTACAAAATAAACTTTGCCCTTATAGCCAAGCTTTGTAATATTATTTACCAGCACGGTCCCAATTTTCCCTTTTTTATTCGATGCTCCCACGATCGCAATTGATTTTGGTGCAAACAGTTTTTCTAGGTTTTGTTTTTTCATTATTTTCTACGAATTACGAAATTATAAACCGATTCGAAACTACCTACCTACCTGCCTACCTACCTATCGGCAGACAGGTCGGCAGACAAGCCGGCAGGCAGGCGAATCTACAAATATACAAAAAATTCCCGTCATCCTGTTTGGTTACTGGTTACTTATTACTGGTTACTACCTTTACTACTCTTCCCATTATACCCTCTTTCATCTCATCCGTAAAATGCAAAAAACGAGCAAAAATGCCCGTTCTTTTTTTATCCAAAAATCAGGATTAACTTTTCTTTTAGAAGAAAAGTTACAAAACTTGCCTACCGGCAGGCAGGGAGCTGGGCTCAGATTCCTCGATTTCGTAATTCTTCCCCTTGGTCAGAATTACTACACTCGGAATGACAAAGCTTTTAACACTTACAACATTTACAACAACTAGAACTTCTCTAGAGCCCTGTTTTTTTCAAATCCTCCAGTAATCTTTTTTGTTCCCTGTTTAAATTCTTTGGCACATCAACCACAATTTTGATTAGTTGATTGCCACGCACCGAAGCGCGACCGAGTTGGGGGATGCCTTTTTCTTTGATCCGAAAAGTTTCGCCGCCTTGGGTGCCGGCCGGAATTTTAATTGCAAGCTTGCCGTCAATAGTTTTAACGTCAACCTTATCTCCGAAAACTGCCTGCGAAAATGAAAGATGCTCAGTCGATAAAATATCATTACCTTTTCTTTCAAAAAAGTTATGCGCCTTAACATGCACGTTTACATAGAGGTCACCATTGCTTGCGCCACGCTCGCCAGCTTCACCTTGACCTTGTAAGGAAATTGTTTGACCGCTAGAAATTCCGGCTGGAATATCAAAAGCAATTTTTTGACTTTCGCGCACCCTTCCATCGCCACCACATTTATGACATTTTTTGCCATAGGTTTTACCCGCCCCTGAGCAAGTCGGGCAAGTTACCGCCTGCACAAAATTGCCAAAAAAGCTTCGCACAGTTTGTTTAATTTGGCCTGAACCTTTACAAGTATGGCAAGTTTCCTGTTTTGAACCAGGCTCACCGCCATCGCCTCGGCATAAATCACAAATCACGCGACGAAGCAGGGAAACTTCGCGATGGGCGCCACTAACCATTTCTTCAAAAGTTATTTCACTATCAATTTGAATATCGCGACCCTTGTGCGAACTTTGTCCTCCGCCACCACCAAAAATATCCGAGAAAATATCTTCAAAGCCACCATTAAAATCTCCGCCCGAGGCGGATCCGCCTTGGGCGGAAAAGCCACTGAAATCCCAGCCTTGGGAGGAGAAACCTCCAAAGCCCTGGCCTCCACCGCCTCCACCACCCCTTTGCGCCTGCTCAAAAGTTTGTCCGTATTGATCATATTGCCCGCGCTTTTCCTTATCTGAAAGCACTTGATAGGCCGCGTTAATTTCTTTAAATTTTTCCGTATTTCCGCCAGCTTTATCTGGATGGTGCTTATGCGCCAACTTTCGATAAGCCTTTTTAATTTCATCCTCGCTTGCGCCCTTACTGACGCCTAAAGTTTCGTATAGGTCCCTTGCCATATGGTTAATATAATTAAACTTTTTAAATGTCGGTTCAACGTCTCCGACTTGAACCGTTTTTTTCTTAAACCTTTTTCTATTTCCTTGCGCCTGTGTCATTGCGAGCCTGTAATCAGGCGTGGCAATCTAGTAGGTTGCTCCGCTCCGCTCACTATTTTCCACTCTGCCCAGGGCGAATCGAGATGACAGAAATAGGCCACACCGCATACAATTTATTTTACCCCAAAAACAAAAAATTAGCAATCCCTGAAGTTGAGTGCTAATTTAGCTAAAAAAATCTGCCTTTACAAAAGTATTTCTTTTTCAACCGTAACTGTTTTAATCTGTACCCAGCCAACTCGTACGAAAATTAAAAAGATTGCCCAACTAAGCAAGAAAAATATGACGCTCAGTAGTGAGCCAATCGAGAACACCGTAAAGAAAAGAATCACCGCCAGTACCCAGGCTAGCGAAGAGGAGCCCTGTTGCCTACCAACAACGCTTGGAGCAAGAAGACCTTCGATCTTCTTGCTAATCATTTCCGAGAAAACCTCTGCAACATTTTCCGAACCTGTAACTTCCCTACCAACGAGCAAAGCTAACTGTCGGCGGCTTTCCGCTAAGAAAAGCGCCTGCTCTTCTTTTGTAGCTTGCAAGTTAAGCTTATTTAATCTCTCGCTAGCTTGCTGACGAACTTGCTCCCGATTTTCCACTGGCACATTTTGACGATCTAATTCACGCTCTACGATTTGATTTACATTCAAACTTAGAGCTCCCGCACCTTGATCAGCACTTTGTTTTTTTTGACTCTCTAGAATAAATTCGTCCACGGTAATATTTTTATTTTCTAAGGCCTTAAAGCTAGGATCAGCTACGGCTAAAATTTTAAAAGCGACCTTACTTGAAATTCCTCCAAGCTCCATCCGAGGAATTAAAATTTGACCCTCCAGGCGACTAATCACAGCAAAATACTGCATCGAAATCACCAAGGAAATAGCCAAAATCAACATTATCTTTCCCGTACGCAGAGATTTTAAAAAATCAATTTTAACGTTCAATTCAAAATCTCGCCGAATTTTTCGCGAAGCTAAAAATAAAAAGTAACCTCCCAGAAAAACTCCCAGGACGTGCCACCAGCTTGCCGTAAAAATTACGCCTACCAGCAGGCAACCGAGGAGCAGTAATTCCAAAAAAACCCCATCTTTAAATAAGGCGATATCCAGACAAATAAAAGTCAGGAAAAGCAGAAAGAAAGCAATTGAAAAAATCCAACTACTTGCGCCCATCACGCTAATAATTTGAGCAACCGAACCCCACGCGAGCAAAGCAAAAAGCGCAGTTAAAAAAGCCAGACTTATTTCTATTTTCTTAAAATGCATAAACTATTTTTAAGTTAAGCCCCTACCCTTTCATTATAACAGCTTTTAAGCTTAATTGAAAAAATCCTACGAAACCCTTGAGCTCTTTACTGCTTTTACGCTGCTCATTTGGGGCTTTACGGTAACAGTATTTTTTGAGTTAGAAACACTTTTCGTCGTGGAGGTTGAAGAAACTGGCAAACTAGTATCATTTGAGGCCTTAAAAATGGCATTATAGATAATTACCCCAGCCACAATTGGCAGCCCAAAGAATAACGCAAAAACCAAAAATTTATTTTTCATTTACCCCGTTAAATAAGATTAGAATTTCTTTAAGCTAAAGCTAGACCATCTTACTGCGCTAAGTTTTATTTAATAATTCACCCAATTAACACGGGCTTTTAATCTTAATTTTAAATTTTTGCTAAAATTTAAAATTATTTAACAGGGTGAACTAATATTTGACACTATTTACTTCTACGCGACTAATTTATTTTTCTTTTCAATAAAAATTAAAAGGCGAGATTTACTCCCGCCTTTTAAGCTTTGAATTTTTTTCTATTGCGGTAATTTTGGAAGATTAGCTGGCAGTTTAACATTATCTGGGAGTTTAACATTAGCCGGAAGCTTAACATTTTTCATCGAATCCAAAGTTTTTCGCAGCACCTCGCATTGGTCCGTAAATGTTATTTCGCTGGGCAAAGTAAAATCGACAGCCTCAATGGCTGGAACGCAGCTGGTGTTAACTGCATCCTTAAATTGATCTTCTGGAGCCTTTACGCCTTGTGGGCCCTCACCCTCCTTGCCTGGCGGAAGCGAATTTTTCAGCTCATTAATGCAAGCCATAGTCATCTTAGTTCCCGTCTTTGACCCTTCCATCCAAGAGTACATTACCTCGCCATCAAAAGAAGCATACGCAGTTTTTCCAGCGACAACCGAAGATGATTTATACTTTGAGCCTTCGATATAAGCCGTTGATTCAAATTTAGTTTCCCCAGTTCCAATCGCATAAGTACATTTCATTTTCTTGCCTAGACCCATCGCATCTTTAATCGAACTAATCATGTCACTACTTTCCCTTTTAACTTCCACCGGCGCCTCCTTTTGTGGCGAAGTTTCAACCGCTTTTTGACTACCACAACCCGAAAAAACCAAAGTCGCCACGATAACCGCGAACAACGAGAAGATTTTTTTCATATTGCTTAAGTTAAATAATTATGGCTAAATTATATCACGAATTTAAATTATTTGCGAAATTGACATCAGCACTTAAAATGAACTACACTGGGTTAGTTATAAATAACATCATTTAATAGTTATTTTTCATTTAAATAAACTAACGATTATGCTAAAAAATCATCGGAGTGGCAAAAAAATTGGGAAAAGCCATACCACCGTTATTGATGCTGCTGAAAAAGTTATTGATTTTTTAGTTAAGCTACCAGACGTCTCCAAGGTAATGGCGGGACGCATCGCAAGCGGAATCAAAAATGCTCCCGCAAGCATGAAGATTAAAAAAAAGACTGGTTGCCTTTTAATAAAAGTCCGTGGCTCAAAGAGTATTCAAGAAATCAGTATTTTTTCAAAAAATCTTGAAAAAGTTCAGGAACAATTAGAAGAAAATTTTCACCAATTTTTTCAAAAAAAATGAAAAGGCCCCGCAATTAAAATTGCAAGGTCTTTTTCTTATTTCAAGCGAAGCGAGAGCAATAAAAAATAAACTTTTTATTGCCGAGCTAGCGAAGAAAATATGTACCCATATTAAAAGAAAAGTTAACCCTGAATTTCTAACAAAAGAGTCCCAAAAAAATCGGGACTCTTTTCGAAGCTTATTTCTTCTCCTCTTCTTTCTTCTCTCCCTCACCTTCAACCTCTGCATCTTTAACTTCTGGTTCGCCTTCCTTCTTTGGTTCAGCGCCTGCCTCACCGGCAGATGAACCTTCGGCTGGTTGCCCTTCTGCTCCCGGTTGTGGTTGCGCCGCAGCGTAAAGTTTTTCACCGATCTTTTGCGCAGCTTGCGAAAGCGTTTCAGTCTTAGCCTTGATAACACTGATATCATCGGCATTCTTCACTTTATTAAGTTCCTCAATCGCTTCGGCCACAGGTTTTTTCTCATCTTCCGTGAGTTTGTCGCCCGCATCGCGCATCGCTTTCTCAGTGGTGTAAACCAAAGTGTCAGCCATATTGCGAGCTTCAACCAGTTCTTTCTTCTGCTTATCTTCCTCAGCGTGCATCTCAGCGTCCTTGGTCATTTTTTCAATTTCTTCTTTGGAAAGTCCAGAGGAGGCTTCAATCTTAATTGATTGCGATTTACCAGTAGCTTTATCCTTAGCGGTTACATTTAAAATTCCGTTAGCATCAATATCGAATTCAACTTCCACTTGCGGGATGCCTCTTGAAGCTGGTGGAATTCCATCCAGAATAAAGCGTCCTAAAGTTTTATTGCCGGCAGCCACTTCGCGTTCTCCTTGGAGGACATGGATTTCAACGCTAGGTTGATTGTCAGCCGCCGTTGAGAATACTTGGGATTTTGAAGTTGGGATAGTTGTGTTGCGATTAATCAGCGGGGTTGAAATTCCACCCATCGTTTCGATTCCCAAAGTCAGCGGGGTCACATCCAACAAAAGCACATCTTTGACTGAACCTTCCAACACACCTCCTTGAATCGCAGCGCCCAGCGCTACCACCTCGTCAGGGTTGACAGTGATGTTTGGTTTTTTGCCAAAGAATTTTTCCACCGTTTGCAAAACTAAGGGCATTCTGGTCATGCCTCCCACCATCACAACTTCATTGATGTCAGAAGTTGAAAGTTTAGCATCAGCAAGTGCTTTTTTGACTGGCTCTAACGTTTTAGCCACTAAATCCCCCACCAATTCTTCTAATTTTGCGCGCGTTAGTTTCATTACCAAATGCTTTGGACCGCTAGCATCAGAAGTGATAAAGGGTTGATTAATTTCACTTTCCATCGCAGTTGAAAGTTCAATTTTGGCTTTTTCAGCCGCCTCTTTGATGCGTTGCAGGGAAAGTGCATCGTTGGAAAGGTCGATGCCTTCTTGCTTTTTAAATTCAGAAATAATCCAAGCGATAATAACCTGATCAAAGTCGTCTCCGCCAAGATGCGTATCACCATTGGTTGATTTTACTTCGACAGTATCACCGCCAACTTCTAAAATGGAAATATCGAAAGTTCCGCCGCCAAGATCATAAACTGCAATTTTTTCATCTTGTTTTTTATCAAAGCCGTAAGCCAGCGCAGCGGCTGTTGGCTCATTGATGATGCGACGGACATTAAGCCCTGCGATTTCTCCAGCTTCTTTCGTAGCTTTACGTTGAGAGTCATCGAAATAAGCCGGCACGGTAATCACCGCGTCCGTAATTTTTTCGCCTAATTTTTCCTCCGCATCGCTTTTGATTTTTTGCAAAATCATCGCCGAAATTTCTTGCGGAGTATAATCCTTGTCGCCCATCGTCACTTTAACAGTTTCGCCAGCGTGCACAATTTTATAAGGCATCATCTTTTCATCGCGCTGAACCTCGGCGTCATGATAAGCGCGTCCAATCAAACGCTTAATCGAAAAAAGTGTGTTACCAGGGTTGGTCACGCCTTGGCGTTTCGCTAAAAGCCCAACTAGTCTTTCGCCAGTTTTTGAAATGGCGACCATTGAAGGCGTTGTACGATTTCCTTCTTTATTTTCAATAATTTCTGGTTTACCACCCATCACGACTGCAAAAGCCGAGTTCGTGGTTCCCAAGTCGATTCCGATAATTTTACCCATATACTTGATTTTTTTTAGACGGCTGTAATAAAGATTACTTATTTCAATCGCCTAAATTTTTATATTAATTAAGTTAACAATTTTATTTGTCATCTTGAGCGCAACGGAGTGAAGTCGAAAGATCTGAGTCCAGATTTCTCGATTCCGCTACGCTACACTCGAAATGACATGGGATTTTTGCTATATGTTACATGTTGTATGTTATATGTTACGTGTTGTATGTTATATATGCGACGTGCTACAATGACCTTAGAGCTTGGCACAACGTTTGCCTGCTTTGCCCCTCGGGATTTTTGAACCATGCCCGCTGGGGCTTTTTTCTTTCCCCTCTTTTTTAAGTTCGTAGATTCGTAATTCATTCGTAGTTTCGCATCGGTGATTTACTCTGCTACTACCCTCGCTGGCCGAATTACCTTATCTCCAATCTTATAGCCATTCATCATCACTTTCTTAATCTTGTTTTTGAATTTCTCTTTTTCCTTTTCGCAGTCGCAATGGTCACACTCGCAAGCCTTATCCGCAATCGCTTCGTGAAAAACTGGATCAAAATTATCCCCAACTTTTGGCGCAATTTCCTCAATCCCATTTTCAACCAAAACTGCTTCTAGTTGCTTTTGAATATACATAATTCCCGTCACCCAGCCGTTGTCTTTCTGATCCTGCGGAATATGCTGCGTCGACATGTGGAAATTATCCAGCACTGGAATGATTTGCAAGATGATATTTTGGGTCGCATATTTAATTAAATCTTTTTGCGAATCCGCCTGCATCTTCTTATAATTTTCAAAGTCCGCCTGCGCCCGTTTCCATTTATCTAAATTTTCTTGCACCTGCTTTTTTAAAACCGAAACTTCATCTTCTACCTCTTCGGCAGCTAAATCTACCTCTTCAGTAGGCAAATCAGAATCAGTAATAACTTCTTCTTCAACTTCCTTTTCTACCTCTTCACTTTTTTTGGTTTGTTTTGACATAGGATTAAAAAATATTAATTTACAATTCACAATTTCCAATAAATTTACAATGAGATAATTTTCAAAAAAATAAATAATTGATTATTGAAACTTGAAAATTCAATGAAAATTGAGAATTGATTATTGAAAATTATTTAACTTATTATTACATTTAGCATAAATACTATCACCATCGACGCTCCCAACAGCTTCTTCACATATTCGATCATCGACTTATTCTTCGCGTATTCCATGCGCGTTGGTCCAATTAGCGCCAAAATTCCTTTCTCTCCAGATTTTAATTTATACGGCGAAATAATCATTGAGCAGTTAGCCGCAGCCTGGATTGGATTTTCGCCGCCGATAAAAATTCTCGTTTCCCCTGCTTGCATATTCTTCGTCAGTTGATCAAACTTCTCATCCACATAATCCAGCATTTCAACCAAGCGACACATCTCATCTAATTCTTTAAATTCTGGCTCTTCCATCAGTTCCCGCATTCCAAAATCAGAAAATTCATCGTTATCAATGAGGCCACTAATCGCAAAATTTCCACTGACATGGGAAAGGAGTTTGGCCGTCGTGCGAGTTAGGCGAGTGTTTTGAGCTTTTAATTTCAAAAATTCTCGTTGCATCTTTTGTTGCTCCTCCCTCGAAAGCACTTTGTCTTTCATTATTTCTTCAACAAAATAGCGATAACCTTTATCAGTTGGGATTCGGCCAGCGCTGATATGTGGCTGATACAAATATCCATCATCTTCCAAGGCGGTCATATCATTGCGGATCGTGGCAGGGCTGACTTTAAATTTATATTTTCCCACCAAAACCTGAGAGCCAACCGGCACTGCAGTTTGCGTATATTCCTCAATCACCGCCGCTAAAATTTTTTGTTGCCTGTCGTTCATAAAGAAAAAGTTTATAAAGTTATAAAGTCCGTAAGGTTATAAAGTAAAACATTTCATTAAAAAAACTTTCTACTTTATGCGCTTTAAAAACTTTAAGAACTTATGACTTCATTATATATTATGTGTTAGCAGTCGTCAAGTCCGAGTGCTAACTGCTTAAATACTACGCTTCGGTAAAGCTTTTCTTGCATTTTAAATTCCTATGTCATTCTGAATTTATTTCAGAATCTACTTTCTTTATTTCACAACACTATCTATAACCGAGATCCTGAAACCCCTCAAGGCGGACAGGCAAATTCAGGATGACATATTTTTAAAATTTTTCCATCAAAAAAAGACCTAAACATTGTCAGATCTTAAAAATTTTTAGCTAATACCACGGCGGATGTCGTGATATTAGCATGGTCTCAATAGTGATGTTGCAGAAAAAACCCCCTGCTATCAATACCAACACTTACACTTTCATCTTTAAATTTAAGCGTAAATAAATCATCCATACCTTCCCCCATTTTTCCATCTTTAATTATTTCCTTCAGCTCCCGCATTTTGCTAAGAGACTCGAGATCAACAATCAGGGTTGCATTCTCGGGAGTATGGTTCTCCCAGCTCCCTCTAACAAGATAACCTCCGCTACGTCGATCCAACCTCTTCATAACTTTGAAAATTCCTTGCAACTTTTTCTTTGCAAAAGTGATTACTGAGCCAAGCTCTTCAATGATGTCCGTCTGATCAACATCTGCCAAGAAATTCAATTTTTCTTTACACTCGACGATAATAAAAACTGAATATAAAACTTCTTCTTTTCTCCTTGGGTGATAAAATTTGAAATATCCGTATATTATTCCAAATAAAAAAAGCATGCACAAAATTAATGAACCATCCATAACACATCTCCCGATAAAATTACAGAAAACAGAAAGTAACTAACAATTACAACTAATGTACTAATCTTGGGGCAATGTCCCTGTACCATAATTATTCCTCCCTCGAATTTAATTAAATTGACAAAATAACTATCTCTTTACTCACTTTTTTAACAGGAAAACCCGCCAAAGTCAAGCTGAAACCCTTGACGGGAGTAAAATATCACGCTATTGTGCAGTTTAGTATTATTGACAATTTTATAGTTTAAAAGCGGCCACGAAACAATCTAAAGTAGATAAAAATGCCACCACTAGCTGAAACTCTTGGATTGCTCTGCATAAATGGTGCTTCGCTTGGCGTTGGCTGGGGAATAATTCAACTCATTGATTCCAATAAATATAAGTATCTGGGATTAAATGTTTCCATTATTCTCTTGTCCTTATTGCTTGGCATCGAGGGTACCGCCATGGCATTTCACATTCTGAAAAATGTCTGCTGGGAAGGTTCCCTCTTCGGAGCATTAATAATGGTAGTTGCAATTATCTTAGGCCCCCATAAGGAAATAAGCGAACTCTTACCAAAAAAGGGGTACTTAATTTTATGGGAAGTTCTTATCTGCCTAGGTTTAATAATTGTTCTTTGGTCACTATTTCCAAATCCTTTTTAGTTCCCAAACAATGTTTGCTTTTTAACTCGCTTCAAGCTGAAGCTAAAAAAATAGGAGGACTTACCGTGAAAAAGAAAACTATTCTCAGTGGCCTGCTTATTGCAAGTGGATGCCTCCTTGTCTTTAAGATTTTTTCAAAAATCTTCGAGGAAATAACGATGGCGATAGCCCTTGCCAATTTCTTTGGCATGCCGTCAACACAGCAACAAGATCCAGAAAAAACATAGTTCATTTTTTAGAAAATCAAAAACGCCAGGAGCAAGCATCCCTCCTGGCGCATCGGTCTTAAAATAATCCCTCAGTCGAAAACCTTCGGCTGTTTTTTATATCCAAAAGTCAAAAATCAATAGTCAATACACAATATTCAATGAACAAAATAAGAAATTAGCTACTTCCATAAATGGATATATGAGAGCATGCCTTTTTGGTGTTTTAACAAAATTGTATTTCCTAAAAAGTTTACCCCGTGGCGTATGCCGCTGGGGCTATTTCTTCGGCACTGGATCATATCCTCCCTCGTTGAAAGGATGACAACGAGCAATTCTTTTAATCCCAAGCCAGCTACCTTTTAAAACCCCAAAACGCTCAATCGCTTCATGAGTATAGAAACTGCAAGTCGGATGAAACCGACAAATTTTCCGCCCTAAAAACCAAGCTGGAATGCCATGATCCAGCGAAAAAACTTTTTGATAAACTGTAATTAAAAATAAAACCAGCTTTTTCATATATCCTAACCCTACCGACAATCATTTTCTTTGTCAATGCGAAAAAAATAAGGTATAATATAGAAAGTAATCAGTAATCAGTAATCGGTAATCAGTAATCAGTGAATGAAATTAAACAGAAATAACATTATCGTTGTGAGTCCGTCAGTGCGGGCAGGTAAATTAATTTGTAGATTTATAGGCTCATGAAAAGCGTTTCCTATAAAAATATAACTTGGATTGATTTTTCAAACCCAAGCGCAGATGACGTAGTTTATCTGCAAGAACATTTCGATATCCATCCTTTGGCGATCGAAGAATTTATCACGCCAACTTTTCGCCCAAAGGCGACAAAATATCATAACTGCCTTTACCTGACAATCCATATTCCCCTCTTCGACGTCGTTTCGCGCACCACCTACCCAGGTGAAATTGATATTGTTATCACAAAAGATCATCTAATCACGGGTCACCTCAAAGAAATTTATCAATTCGATAATTTTTTTACCGACCTTGAAAAAAGCGAGGGCAAACGTCGAATTTATATGGATAAAAGCCCAGCCCATCTAATTTACTATATTCTCGAAATGCTTCTAGAGTCCTGCTTTCCGCGACTTGACCATATTCATGAAAAGCTAACCGAAATTGAAGAACAGGTTTTTGCGGGTAAAGAAAAAGAAATGGTGGTCGAAATTTCGCTAGTCAAACGCGACGTACTTAATTTTCGCCGAACGCTAAAACCTCAGCGACACGTCATTGAATCACTGGCCCAAATGGAATCCGAACTCCTGCCCGTTGACCTTAAACCTTATTTCCAAGATTTAGTCGGCACCAACATCCGCCTTTGGAATGCCCTCGAAAGCAATAAGGAGACCATTGAGTCCATGGAAGAAACAAATAATTCATTGCTTTCGAACAAATTAAACTTAACCATGAAAGTCTTAACGATTTTCAACGCCATCTTTATGCCGGTGACCGTTTATTCCAGCATCATGGCCATGAGCACTAAAGTTCCCTTCGACCATAGTGACGCTGGTTTTTGGATTCACGTCACCATCATGTTTGCCATCGCCTCTTTTACGATGATCCTTTTCAAGGTTAAGAAATGGCTATAAATGGTAGCTTGGTAGGAATTAGGAGTTAGGTGGTAGGGATAAAAAGAGAGATTAGACAAAAACCAGAAATTAAATGGTAGAGAATAAAAAAATATTGAAATTAAATCAACAACCATGATAACTACTTACACTGACTTGATTGTTTGGCAAAAATCAATGGATTTAGTTATTGAAATATATAAATTAACTGAAAGCTTTCCAAAAACTGAACAATATGGCATCATATCTCAAATGAGACGCGCCTCTGTTTCTATTCCCTCTAATATAGCCGAGGGACGCAGAAGGGGCAGCAAAAAAGAATTCAAACAATTTCTAGTCATTGCCTATGGCAGTGGCGCTGAACTTGAAACTCAGATTGAAATAACAAAAAGATTAAATTACGCAAATATTGAAAAATATAAGAATATAGACTCTCTACTCTCAGAGGTCATGCGAATGCTCAATAAATTATCTTCTTCCCTCTCCTGATTTGCATTTCCTACCGCCTACAACCTAATTCCTATTTTTTTAATCTGTATTCCCTACCACCTACAACCTAACTCCTAATTCCTAACATATGCTTTTTTTATATAACACTCTCACAAAACAGAAAGAAGAGTTTGTCTCCCTTAATCCCGGTAAAGTCGGGATGTATAGTTGTGGGCCAACGGTTTATGGGTATGTGCATATTGGCAATGTGCGAACTTATCTCTTATCGGATCTTACAAGACGCTATTTAGAATATCTTGGTTATGAAGTTCGCTTGATTAAAAATATTACTGACGTTGGTCATCTAACTGAAGACGACGTCGCTCAGGGCGACAGTGGCGAAGATAAAATTGAAAAAGCGGCCGCCCGAGAAAAAAAGACTCCCGAAGAAATCGCCAGGTTTTATGAGAGCTATTTTAAGCAAGTTGAAAAAGAGCTAAACATTTTGCCCGCGCAATATTTTCCGCGCGCCACCGCCCACGTCCCGCAGATGATTAAAATTATCGAAGCGCTGGTCGAAAAAGGTTTTGCTTATGAAAAAAATGGCAATGTCTTTTTTGACGTCACTAAATTTGAAGACTACGGCAAACTCTCTGGTAACACTTTAGAAAATTTAAAAGTTGGCGCCCGTCTCGAAGAGCATCCCGATAAGAAAAATCCTTGGGATTTTGCGCTTTGGCTCAAAGCTCCTGCCGAACATCTAATGCAATGGCGTTCCCCTTGGTCAACTGGCTATCCTGGTTGGCACATTGAGTGCTCTGCGATGAGTACCGAATATCTTGGCAGCACGCTAGACATTCACACGGGCGGCGAAGATAATATTTTTCCTCATCACGAAGCGGAGATTGCCCAAACCGAGTGCTTCACTGGTAAACAATTTGTTCGCTTCTGGTTGCATACTCGCCACCTCTTGGCTGACGGCAAAAAAATGTCCAAGTCGAAAGGCAACCTCTACACCCTAGAAGATATCAAAGAAAAAGGCTTTTCTGCTATGGATTTGCGTCTTTTTTTCCTTTCTTCGCATTACCGCAGTCAAATGGAATTTTCTTGGCCAGCCCTCGAGCAAGCGCATAAAAATCTGCAAAAGATTAACGATTTTGTTTTAAATCTAGAAGCGCTCACCGCTAGTGAAAATTCTTCACTAGAAACTTTTGACGTTGCCATTTATCGCGAAAAATTTGAAGCTGCGCTGGACGATGACCTTAATACGCCCTTAGCCCTTAGTAATCTTTATGAACTTATTTCGCAAGTTAATAGCGAAATTACTAGCGATAAACTTTCCAGCCAAAGCGCCAAAGTAATCCTGACCCTTTGGAAAAAAATAAACTCCGTTCTTGGTTTTACCCTCCTTGGTCAAGCTGAAATTCCCGAAGAAATTAAAAGACTAATTGAGCAGCGCGAAATCGCCCGCTCCGGCAAGGATTTTAAAAAATCCGACGACCTCCGCGCCTTGATTGAAAAGAAAGGTTTTATTCTTGAAGATACGAAAGATGGGATGAAAATAAAGGCAGTTGGTAGGTTGTAGGAATTAGGTTGTAGGTTGACCGATGCGAAACTACCTGCCTACCAGACAGGCAGGCGAATTAAAAACGAATCTACAAAAAAAAATAAATATGTCATTGCGAGCCTGCAGACAGGCGTGGCAATCCAGCGCGTTGCAAGGTTCTGGAACGTCACGGATTTTTGAGTACAAAAATCCTCGCGAAGACAAAATTTTTTATCGGCTTAATGTTTCCGGCTTGCCTGTCCGCCCTTAGAGGGAACCACATTGTTCTTGAATTAAAGTTTTTTATCTACTTTTTTAAAGTTTCTGACTAAAATTATTTTACTTTTAAAATTCCACGTAAATACTATCACGCTATCGAGTATGATAGTATTTGCTATTTAT
>CAIPMZ010000013.1 GCA_903866285.1 uncultured bacterium | reverse complement strand
GCATAACCCAAAAGAATATAACGGCTTTAAGTTAGTCCGCGAAAGAGCTCTGCCAATCAGTAAAGATTCTGGGATTTTTGTTTTGCGAGATTTAGTAATTGAAAATAATTTTTCCAAAGCGACTACCCCTGGTAAAGTTACCACTAAAGTAGGCGTCCTGCCCGATCAAATCAAACATGATTTAACCTATGCAAACCTGGCCGAAATAAAGAATTTTAAAATAGTCATCGATCCAGCCAACGCCATGGGCGCTCAATATTTTGATGAACTTTTTAAACATCTTCCCCAACTTGAAATCGTAAAAATGAACTGGGAGTTAGACGGAACTTTTCCAGCGCACGAAGCCGACCCTTTCAAAAAAGAAAATGTCCAAGCTTTATGCGCAAAAGTTTTGAGCGAAAAAGCTGATTTGGGAATTTCGACTGACGGAGACGGCGACAGAATATTTTTCATTGATAATAGTGGCGTAGCGCTTGATCCCGGCGTTACCCGTGCAATTCTTTGCAAAATATTTTTAGATGAAAACCCCGGCGCAAAAATTGCCTACGATATCCGACCAGGTAGAATAACCCGTGACACAATTGTCGAAAACGGCGGGGTGCCAATTGTTACCAGGGTTGGCCATTCGCTCATTAAAGAGCAAGCCATCAAAGAGGGTGCGGTTTTTGCTGGCGAATCTTCCGGGCATTTTTTTCTCAATATGCCAGAGGGTTGTTATGAAGTTCCAATGATTGTAACCTTAAAAATTCTAGCAGAACTTTCGAAAAGCGACCTTTCTTTTGCGCAGTATGCCAAGGCTTATGAAAGATATTTTCATTCTGGCGAAATAAATACTAAAGTTGAAAATGGCGCAGGAAAAATCGAGCAAATCAAACTGAAGTATTCAGACGGAGTTCAAAATGAGCTCGATGGAATTTCGATTGAATACCCTGATTTTTGGTTTAATGTCCGATCCTCAAACACTGAGCCGCTACTACGCTTAACCGTTGAGGCAAGAACCAATGAGCTGATGGAACAAAAACGCGATGAGCTGATTGAAATTATCAAAAGTTAAAAACTTTTACATTCTGCAACAAAAAAATCGGAGCTTGGCTCCGATTTTTATATCTAAAATTATTTTTTCAAAAAGTGTGACACATCTTGACGGCCGTCAACTTCTGTCACACCTTTTTCACAATTTCACCGTTGGGCAATTTTTCCAAGCCTGACTTTTCCAGAATTTTTAAATATTCTTCCTCGCTATCGCTAATTCTTTTTTCAGAAATTTTAAGTTTATCTTTAACTGGCAAGGTTTTTTCTTGCTCCATTTTTTCCAGCAGTGCTTGCTGAAGTTTATGCAAAAGAAAGTTTAATTCCTTACAACGCAATTTTAATTTTATAATCGGCGGAAGATTTTCATCCAGCGGATAAAATTTTAATTTTTCAATATCCAAAGGGGGTTCAAAAGGGATTAATGGGGTTAAGGGGTTTAAAGGGTTTCCATTTTCGCCTACTCCTCCCATTTTTCCCGTTATCCCTATTCCACACATTCCTTTTCCTCCCATTTCACCCATTCCCTTTCCTCCCATTTCATCTTCCCCCCTTAACCCCCTTTCATCCATTATCCCCTTTATTCCCATTTTATCCTTCCCCTTTAACCCCATTTCTCCCCTTTCTCCCATTATTCCCCTTGTACCCATTAAATCAGCGTAAAATCCCTTCCAGCTATCATTGCAATCTTCTTCCAATTCCGCAATCGCGCCAATCGAAAAACCAAGAAAATCATAATATTCCTTGGTCGTGTTTCTTTTCCAACCTTCGACAATGTTTTGTTTCCCGCTACGTGCACTGCGATCCATTTGATCAGCCAAACTTAGCAAAGTTTTGGTTTTCGGAAAAAGTCTTGTCACTTGCCCGCAACAAATCTGCACCTGCTCAGCCTTTTGAAACGCCAACAGTTTTCGAAAACCATAAGGATCTTTATAAGGCTTAAGCATAAATTTTAAAAAAATATTTTTTATTTCTGTTTTTTCACCCCCCCCTTTTTTATCCCCTTTTTTCCTTTTTAACCCCTTAAGCCCCATTCTTTCCCCTTTTCGCCCTTTCTTTCCCCCTAACCCCACCACCCCATTTCTTCCCATTTTTATCCTTAACCTAAAAGCTAACGAAGCTAAAAGCTATAAGCTAGCTTATGAATCCGACTTTCTTTTTTACTTCAGCTAATTTCGCCTTCGCCAAAGGACGGACTTTTTCAGCACCGGCTCGGAGAATTTCTAAAGCGTCTTCATCAGTGATGGCAGCTAATTTCTCTTGAAATGGCGTCAAGAAGTTGTTAATAACTTGGGCAAGTTCAGTTTTGAAATCGCCGTACCCCCTGCCAACATAAAGCGCTTCAATTTCTTTCGGAGTCTTGCCGGAAAAAGAAGCATAAATGTTGATCAAATTTTTCAGCGCCGGCTTGTCATCGCTAAACACAATTTCACTGCCAGAGTCAGTCACGGCTTTTTTAATTTTGCGCTTCACCGTTTCGGCGTCGTCAGTTAGCGAAATATAATTATATTCCGAAGTGGCGGATTTACTCATTTTCTTAGTTGGGTCATCCAAGCCCATCACGCGCATCCCTTCTTCTTTAATAAAAGCTTTTGGAACAATAAAAGTCTCGCCAAATTTATGATTAAAGCGCTTCGCTAAATCCCGCGCCAATTCAACATGTTGCTTTTGGTCTTCCCCAACCGGCACAACTTCCGTGCCATACAGCAAAATATCAGCCGCCATCAGAACCGGGTAATCAAAGAGCCCAACCCCAATACCTTCGCTAACGCCAGCTTGGGTTTTATCTTTAAATTGGGTCATTTTTTCCAGCTCTGACATTTTTACAATCGTATTCAGAATCCAACAAAGTTCCGCATGCTCAGAAACTTGCGATTGAATGAAGATCGCCGATTTTTTCGGATCAATCCCGGCCGCCAAATAAATCTTAGCAATTTCCAGGGTCTTTTTTCGCAGCGTTTCTGGGTCTTGTGGCACAGTGATCGCATGCAAATCTACCACGCAAAAAATTGATTCAAACTCGTCCTGAAGTTTAATCCAATTAGCGATAGCTCCCAAATAATTGCCAATATGTAAATTCCCACTCGGCTGAATCCCCGAAAAAATGCGTTTTTTATTAGTCATAAAGTTATAAAGTTTACCCAGTTAAATTGCTTCGCACCGCTTTAGCGGATTTAACTGGGTGAATAAAGTTATAAAGTAATAGTAGCAAAAAACGGGCTTTTTGCAAACAAAACCCCTCCCTGATGCCACCGCTACCCAACCGCTACCCTACGCTTGACAAGTTTAAACTACTAGTCTATATTAAAGACGTTTGATAATTGACCTTTATAAATTTCCAGCCCTGCGTTATAGATGCCTTATTTAGGAAGCGTAGAACTGGAGTTGTCCAAGGAAAACTCTCTCTATGAGGAAGAGCCTCTCTTGAAGTCTTTAAGCTTACGTTTCCCCGAGCCTAAGGATTTCTCTATAAAGCTTCCCTCATAGAAGTTTTCCTGGACATATTTACCCCGTGGCTCAGCGTAGCCACAACAATTACATTGAGTAAGCCCCGCGCCTACTCTTTTTTCTTATCCAAAAACGCAAAAACCCAGCTTCCGCCGGGCTTTCGAATTCTTACTGTATAATTTTTCCAAACTTTATAACTTTATAACTTCTACACTTCAATCACCACTGGGAGAATCATTGGGCGGCGCTCAGTTTTGGTAAACAGGAAAGATCCAACCGCTTCGCGAATATTGTTTTTCACATATTCCCAATTGACTGAAACCTCAGCCGAAGTTTTTTCTTTGATAATTTTTTCTACCACTCGCTTGGTGGCATTCACTAAGTCAAAATTTTCTTTGACGAAAATGAAACCTCGGGAAGTAATTTGGGGAGTACCCACAATCTTCTTGGTTTTTGAATCAATAATAACCACGATCATAAACATGCCATCCTTAGCCAGCAGTTGTCGGTCACGCAGGACAACTTCACCCACGTCCCCAACGCCTAGACCATCCACCATCACGTAGCTAGTATCAACTTTTTGCGCCAGCATTCTTGCTTTATTTTCAGCAACTTCGAGTTGGTTGCCATTATCCAACACAAAAATATTTTCTTTTTTGATCCCAACTTGTTCGCCTAATTTTCCAGCTTCTTTTAGCATATAATGATTACCATAAACTGGTAAAAAGAAAGTTGGCTGAATTTGACGCAAGACATCTTTAATATCGTGCGCGTTGCTGTGTCCACTAGTATGAACATCTAAGATGTCGCTGTGGATGACGTTATCACACTTACGATAAAGATCATCTTTCAAGCGTTGCACCGTGCGCTCATTGCCCGGCACGATTGAAGAAGAAAAAATTACCGTGTCATTTTTTTGAACTTGAATAAAACGATGCTCATCATTGACGATGCGTGACAGCACCGCGTTACCTTCGCCTTGGGCGCCGGTGCAAATCACCACCACCTTATTACGCGGATGCTTGTGAATTTCGTTAACCGTAATTTGAGTATTTTTAAAATTCTTAACATACCCGAGTTCCTTGGCAATTTCAATATTCATCTTCATTGAATAGCCGTCGAGAGCAACTTTTTTACCAATTGAATCCGCGTATTCAATAATTTTTCCGATGCGTTTAATTTGAGAAGAAAAAGTTCCAATAATCACCATCCCCTGGGCGCTAGAAACCAATTCATTTAAATTAACATACATATCGCTTTCGGTTTTTTCAGAAATGCGCGTATCGGTCGCACCCAAACTTTCCAACATCAAGATGCGTGGAGCTGGGAGTTTGGAAAGATGGCTATACGTCACTCTTTCTAAATTCTCAGGATTACTATCCATTGTCCAGTCCCCCGGATGAATCACGGTTCCATCTGGAGTTTTTACAATCACCCCGACCGCGTCCATCACAGAATGTTCCACATCAAAAAATTCAATTTCAAATTTTCCAAGTTTAATTTTATCCGCAACTGTATTGACGCGAATAGTTTTTAATTGACTAGCTGAATTGGTTTCAAAATCATCCATCTTACGCTTAATCATCGCTAGCGTTAAATCGCGACCCACAATTGGCGGATAATTTAATTCTCGCAATAGAATTGGCGCTGCCCCGATATGGTCAAGATGACCATGGCTGAAAATTACCCCTCGAATATTTTTTTCTTTTCCTTTCAAATAATTCGTGTTTGGAATAATGTAGTCAATCCCTGGCATATCTTCTTCTGGAAATTGCAGGCCCATATCTAAGATAATAATATCCCCGCCGTATTCAAACAGCGTCATATTGCGACCAACTTCTTCATTACCACCCAAAGGCGTAATGCGTAAATGATCCCCAGCAGGATTACCCTGCATCATCGGTTTACGATTTGAACTAGGTTTACGCACTGGCAAACTTCGTTTTTTAGCTGCCTGCGGACGACCAGAACTGGCATGTCTATTGTTAGCGCCGGCATGGTTAGCGCCTGGGATATTTTGGCTTGAAACTTTCGGTGCCTGCTTATTTGACGCACTAACAAAGCCCAGCATTGGAGCGTTGGCGTTGCCAGGATTGGCTACTTGCGGCTGAATGCGCTGACCCTGATTTGGTCTGTTTGAATTATTACCATGCCTATTCAGCGCATTACCTCTTGAGGCATTACTATTGGCAACATTGTTTGGCGTTTTTTTCTCAAAACTACCGACTGGCTTTTTTAAATCAGCCAAGATTTGACCAGTTAAACTGGTGTCATTTTTTTTAAACATAATTTTTTTACTTACAATAATACTTTTCACTAAATGTTAAAAATTAAAAAGAGTGAACAAATATTTATTATAAAAGTTTTAATTTTAAATTAATTTTGAAGTTTTAATACTTCGATACTTATACCAAATCAAATAAATCACTGTTAGTTTTAAGGAGGCTCGACCTCCCCAATGGAGGTCGAGCCTCCAACGTTTTTCTACCACTAATTAAGCTGATTCCGTATTATTTACTGCTGGCGACAAAGACTGAAATTATTTTTTTAAAAAGAAGAAAAAAGAAAAAATATTTTAGCTTAGTGGGCAAAAGAGGACTTGAACCTCCAAGACATTGCTGTCACTAGAACCTGAATCTAGCGCGTATACCAATTCCGCCATTTGCCCAAATCACAACTAGGGCCTCCAAGATGATTTCACAAAATGTTAAGATAAACTACCATAAAAACCCCAAAAGGGTATTTTTTGTCTATTTAAAAGCTTGTTTTGATGTTTTTTGAAGAAAAAAAGCTTTAAACAAAGTAAAATTCAAGAAGCCTAACACATTAAGGTAATTGTACACCAAGATAGAGAAACTGTCAAGAGCAAGTCTAGTCCAATGCAACATGAGCTTGAAATAGGTACCCATTCCAACGCAAGATGAGCTTGAAGGAGCAAAATCTGCTAGAATATTGGGTAATTTCATAAGTTAGACCCTATGACAATTGATATGGATGATTCAAGTGT
>CAIPMZ010000012.1 GCA_903866285.1 uncultured bacterium | reverse complement strand
GGAGGAGGTTTTAAAATTTTGGGAAACGGAGAAAATTTTTGAAAAAACCTTGGAAAAAACCAAGGGCGGGAAACCCTACACTTTTTATGATGGTCCGCCGTTTGCAACGGGGACGCCTCATCATGGGCATATCGTGGGCAGTGTGATGAAAGACGTGGTGCCGAGATTTTGGACGATGAAGGGAAGATATGTGGAACGAAAATGGGGTTGGGATTGTCATGGACTACCGATTGAAAATATTGCGGAAAAGGAATTGGGCTTTGCGCATAAAAAAGATATTGAAGAGTATGGCGTGGATAAATTCAACGAGTTTTGTCGCAGTAAAGTTTTAAGTTATGGAGCTGATTGGAAAAAAGTGATCAATCGCTTGGGACGTTGGGCGGATATGGAAAATGCGTATAAGACCATGGATTTAAATTACATGGAATCAGTTTGGTGGGTTTTTAAAGAGCTTTGGGATAAGGGCTTGATTTACGAGGGTTATCGCTCCATGCACATCTGCACGCGCTGCGAAACGACACTTTCACAGTCAGAAGTGAGCGAGGGTTATAAGGACATTAAGGATTTATCGGTAGTGGCGAAGTTTGAGTTGCTTGGCGACTCAAATAACTCGAATGAACACTCGAATGATTCGAATGGGGATGCAAAAACTTATGTGCTGGCGTGGACGACGACGCCGTGGACGTTGATTGGGAATGTGGCTTTGGCAGTGGGCAGTGAGATTGAATACGTGAAAATTTCAGTTGAAGATGTCTTTTATATTTGTGCTAAAGCGTTGGTGGAAAAAGTTTTTGCTGGTAAGAAATATGAAATTGTTTCAGAATTTAAAGGCTGCGATTTGATTGGTAAATCCTACAAACCGCTTTTCGATTACTATCAAACTCTGGATTTAGAAAATGCGCAGAACGGTTGGAAAATTTATGCGGGGGATTTTGTGACGACGGAAGATGGAGTAGGGGTGGTGCATATTGCGCCGGCTTTTGGGGAAGACGATATGAATTTGGGCAAACAATATAAGTTGCCTTTCATTCAACATGTAAAAATGGATGGAACTATTAAGGAGCAAGCCGTTGATTTTGCCGGAATGAATGTGAAATCCTTGGAGGATCACATGCAAACGGATATCGAGATTATTAAATATCTAGCTAAGCACGGCACGCTTTTTTCTAAGGAAAAATATGAACATAGTTATCCCCATTGCTGGCGTTGCGACACGCCGCTGATTAATTATGCGACGACCTCCTGGTTTGTTAGTGTGGGGAAGGTGAAAGAGCGAGCGCTTGAGCTGGCCAAGGAAATTACTTGGTTTCCGGCGCATCTTAAAGAGGGACGTTTCGGAAAATGGTTGGAAGGCGCCCGTGATTGGTCAATTTCCCGGCAGCGATACTGGGCGTCGGTGATGCCGATTTGGCGCTGTGAATGCGGAGAAATGAAAGTTTTCGGCTGCGTAGCTGACCTGGAAAAAGCTTCAGGCGAAAAAATAGCAGACTTGCATAAACACATTGTCGACAAAATAATTGTGCCTTGCGAAAAATGTGGTGGGATGATGAAAAGAGTGCCAGACGTCTTAGATACGTGGTTTGATAGCGGTTCAATGCCGTATGCGCAAATGCATTATCCCTTTGAAAATCAAGCAAAATTTGAAAATGGATTTCCGGCTGAGTTTATCGCGGAAGGGGTAGATCAAACTCGGGCTTGGTTTTACTATTTGCATTTGATTGCCACAGCCATCAAAGACAAAAACGCTTTCAAGCACGTGATTGTTAATGGAATCGTATTGGCGGAAGATGGCAAAAAAATGTCCAAGCGGCTGCAGAATTATCCAGACCCGACTTATCTTTTTGATAAATATGGCGCTGATGCGCTCAGGTTTTATTTGATGTCGTCGCCAGTGGTGGCCGCGGATAATTTGAATTTTAAAGAAAGCGACGTCTCTGATTTAGTGCGCGGAATGTTCCGCATGCTTTGGAATTCGTATTCTTTCTTTGTCCTTTACGCTAACATTGATGGCTTTGATTCGAAAAAGAAAAAAGAAAAATCCGAAAATCTCTTAGACAAATGGATCTTGTCGGAACTGCATATTCTCATTAAGGAGGTTAATGAGAATATGGAAAAATATGATTTGGCGCGCACAGCCAGACTGTTTCCGAAATTCATCGACCATCTTTCGAACTGGTACATTCGCAGGTCGCGTAAAAGATTTTGGAAGTCCGAAAATGACGCTGATAAGGATTTTGCTTATCAAACTTTGCATACCGTCCTGGTTGAACTAGCCAAACTGATGGCGCCATTTACACCATTTATGTCGGAGGAAATTTACAGGAATTTAACCGGCGAAATTTCAGTCCATTTAGCTGAGTTCCCGGTGGCGGATGAAAGTTTGATTGAGGAGAAACTCAATGAAAAGATGGAAAAGGTTCGTGACGTGATTAGTTTAGGTTTGCAACTACGCGCCCAGGCTAAAATAAAAGTTAGACAGCCACTAGCTGAGGTACAAATTTTAATTCAAACCCTTGAAAAAGGTCAAAAGATGGGGGAGGAATTTGATAATATGATCAAGGAAGAATTAAATGTGAAAAATGTCACGATAATTTATCAGCAGCTGGATTATGCTAGGGAAAATGAAAAAAGGGAAAAATGGGTGGAAGGGGAAATAAAGGGACTGCATTTATTTTTAGATACCGAAATTACTCCTCAGCTTAAGCTTGAAGGTCAGGCGCGGGAAATTGTGCGGTTTATTCAGGAAATGCGTAAGCAGGCGGGATATGAAGTTGAAAATCATATCAAGGTGCAATATGCGGGTATGGATGAAATTTTTGGCGAGGAAAAACTTTCAGATTTAATTGCCAGGGAAACACTGGCAGATTCCATTGAAAAAGGCACTGGTGAAGGTTTTGATTTGAAGAAGGGATTGGAAGTGGATGGGATGAAGGTTTCTATTTCAGTTAAGAAATAATTTCAGGAATACGGGGTTAACTTTTCTTTTAATAGAAAAG
>CAIPMZ010000011.1 GCA_903866285.1 uncultured bacterium | reverse complement strand
TTTTCAAATCTTCAAATTGTGGGCGTGCCCCGTTAGAGATTTGACAAGTTAGCTTTAAGTAGAAGTTATTATTGGTAGAGTTAAGACAGTTTTATAGATAAGGTGAGATTTTCAAATCTCTAACGGGGCGTGGTGTCAACGGCTAGCACGAGTGGTTTGGGACCATTTAGACAGGGTTCGAATCCCTGCGCCCCGACATAACAACAAACAAAGACCTCCTTAAAGAGGTCTTTGTTTGTTGTTATTTTGAGAATGTAAGAGGGATTCGAAGGGTATTTCAAAAAAGCAAACGATTTTGCTTTTTTGAAAACCCAGGCTCCGAGGGAAAACTTTCTCTGTGTACCCACGAGAAAGTTTGGATGAGGAGGAATCCCTGCGCCCCGACAAATGCAAAAGGGATTCGAACCGGTGGCAGTGAAACAAGCTGACTTTCAGCTCGCCTCGATTCGACGAAATGTCGTCTCATTGAGTCGAAGCGGGCAGAAAGTCAGCGCAGGAGAGCGCCGACAAATGCGAATGAGCATTTGGCGCCACCGCGGGCAAGGAACGAACGAGTGTCGACGAGTGAGTGACGCGACACTTGGTGAGATTAGTGCGCAGGGATTCGAACCGGCAGAAGTGAGCGCCGAGAGCAGACGAGGCAAGCGAACGTAGCTGAGTGCGACCATAGGAGCTTGCCTACCGGCAGGCAGGCATTCAGCGCTGCCGAGGACAAGGAGTTTGTGATCCGCCAGCTGACGGAGAAAAAACAACGCGGAAATCCCTGCTACCTAACAACAAAAGCATACCAAGTTGGTATGCTTTTGTTGTTTTTATTTTGCTCCTGCCCAGAGGGTTTCAAAGATGCTTTGAAACTGGCGTGGATTCAATTGTTAAGAAATTCTCAATAACTTAGCTGATCTCTGATAGAAAAAATATAAAACTAATTGTAAAAATTATTTCTTAAACCCTTCCAAATACTCCGGCAATTTCAGAATCCATTGGGCTTGTTGGGGATAGAATAGAAATCTTTCGACATCTTTGACGGCTAGGGGCAAGTCGCTTTTTTGAGCTTGGGCTTCTAGAAATTCAATCAGCTCGAGGCGGTTGCTGATGGCCACGCCCTTTTCTTTGAAAATTGCATAGTTTGGCTCGAGGTTGCGTTGGCTCAAAAACCAAACCAGGTCATAAAAATCGCGCCCTTTTTGATAGGGACGAAAAATAATAGCGATAACTTTTTGGGCAAAGAGAGTTTCGAGGGTGTTAACCAGCATTGGGAAGCGTTCATTGAAGCTGTCGGCAAATTTTGTTTCAGTTACAATATTTTTGTAAGGATCAAAATCAATTTCAAATTTGACTAAAATCTTTTCATCCTTGGGAACGCTCAATCCAAATTCACGCAGCACATTTTTGAATTTGAAGAACACAATGTGGATGTTGTCTGTGGTTTTTGTGCGAGTGTCCACTTGAAAACCTTGAAGCGCTAGTTGTTTACTGATTTCTTCGGCTAGTTTTTCTAAATTAAAATCCGCTTTTTGTATTAAGTCAAAATCTAAGTCTTCTGAAAAACGATTAATGTTGTGAGCGAAGCGCAGACAAGTGCCACCCAAAAATGATAAACTGTCATTAAACTTGCTTAATGAGAGTGCTTTAAGAATTTGAGTTTGCAAATATTCGAGCAAGATGTTGCGATCATTCCAAGGAATATTTTTTTCTTGGGCGTATTGCTTGAAAAATTCTTTATTAGGCAACATAATATTTGATAAAATTAATGGTTAAAAAGGAAACTTTTTTATTTTTAAAAATTTTGGCAAAAGTGAGTAACTTTTTTTTATCATATTTAAAATCTTGATTAAAGCGATAGCTTTGAAATTGTGCTAATTCTCCATCTAAGTTATGACGATTTAGATAAAAAAAGTCCACGAGAGCTTTTTCGGGCAAAGCTAGATTAAAAGAAATTTTTCCAGCTTTTTTTGTTTCATAACCGCCAAAAGCTTCCTTTTTGATTTTTTGATAAGAAAAATTTCCCTGGGGAGTCTTGAATTTTTTGGTTTTTCGAGTGGTTACGGAAGTTGTTGAAAAAACCGCTTCAGGAATAATTCCATAAAAACTAAGCGCCATTTCTAGGCTTACATAAGAGGGAGGATAAATTTTGGTGGCAAAAACCAACGAATCATTTTTTAGGGTTTCTTCGGCAGTTAAGTAAAGTCCTCTTCGCAGCATGATTAAATAGCCTTTCTTAACCCAGTTTTTCAGGTTAACTAGCATAGTTTTAGTGAACTTATCACCTAAAACAAGCCTTAATTCTTTGGTTTCAAAATAGGGCAATTCTTTTATTTTTTCTTTAAATTCAAAAATATTCATTTCTTTTAAAGATATTATTATATCAATAAAAGAATTGTATCATAAATGGAGATACTTGTCAAAGAATACGCTGTATGACGCCTAGAGGCTCAACCTCTATACTTGAGATTGAGCCTCTGAGAAGGGGTTGATTTGTTTGGTTGTTTTCTTTGGCTGCTTCCTGTAACATTAGAAAGTAAGATAAAATGATCCTGAGAGGCTAAGCCTCCAAGGGGAGGCTGAGCCTCTAAAAAATATGAATCTCAAGGATTTGGGTTGGGAAAAATATCGGGAAAGTTTAAAAGACTTTGAAAAGCTCGATCAAGAGAGTGTTGGAAGGGTCGCGGTGGAAAACCGGGGTGGTTATTTATTGTATACTAAACTGGGAGAGCTGGAAGGAATCATGCGAGGAAAGTTTATGAATTTAGCTAAGCTAGAAAGCCAATATCCAAAAGTTGGCGATTGGGTGATTTTCGAAAAACTTGCTGGCGAGCAGAAAGCTATTATCACTTCGATTTTGCCTAGACAGAGTAAACTTTCGCGTCGCAGAGTAGCTAAAGATCGAGAAGCTATTTTGGACAAAAAAGAAGAGCAAATTATTGCGACGAATGTTGATTTAGGTTTTGTGGTGCAGGGACTAGATGGCGACTTTAATCTTTCGCGCCTGGAAAGATACGTGGCGATGGCTAAGGAAGGAAATTGTCGGCCAGTGATTCTATTAAATAAATGCGATATCACCGCAGCTGCGCAAAATAAATTTGCGCAAGTTAAAAAAGCTTTACCAGAAGTTGAGCTCCTTTTAATTAGCGCTAAAGCTGAAATTGGACTTGAAAAAGTGCGTGCGCTTATTAGCAAGGGAGTTTCGGTGGTTTTTGTGGGTTCGTCTGGCGCTGGAAAATCAACCTTAATTAACAAATTATTAGGTGAGGCTAAACAGAAAATTGGAGAAATTAGAATAGATGACAGCAGAGGTAAACATACGACCACTAAACGAGAAATATTACTGTTACCTGGGGGTGGGGTTTTGATTGATACCCCAGGTATGCGGGAGCTGGGTTTATGGGCTGGAACTGAAGCGGTGGCAGAAACCTTTGAAGATATCGAGGTACTTATTGAAAAATGTAAATTTAGCGATTGCGATCACCGCGTAAGTTTAGGCTGCGCGGTTATCGCCGCGGTTGAAGATGGTGAACTGCCCAGGGCAAGATATGAAAACTTTCTTAAAATTAGCAGTGAACTTGACTCAAAAATATTTCAAGAAAAAAGAAAAATTCAAGATGCTCAAAAACGAGCATCGCGAAAAAATCCTAAGCGAGTAGGGTTTAAGAAATAAATAGTAGCTAGTAATCAGTAACTAGTAACTAGTTACTGATTACCGATTACTAGTTACCAATAAAACTGTGGGCAGATTTTTTAAATTATGCTATAATTTTAGTAGTTATAATTTCTTTCTTTTGCTAGGCTAGTCTTTTGATTTTTAGCTAAAAAATAAAAAAATGAAAACAAAAAAAAATAATTTTAGTTTTTCTTTAGCTGCTAAGCTAAAGGGCGGGTTAGTTGGCGGCTTGTTATTGGCCGTAATCGGGTTTGCTTTACCTGTTTCAGCTGCGGACCTTTATGATACAGGCTACGGCTATCAAGGCGGGGGTTTAGTTCTGGATAATGTCTATGGGTTGCCGGATGGCAGTATTTTGGGAATTGCTTCAAATTTACTTTTTTGGCTCCTCTCACTTTTTGCAATCGTGGGAATTATTGGCTTTGTCCTTTCGGGAATTTTTTATTTAATTTCGGCTGGTGAGGAAGATATGGTGAAGAGGGGAAAAGATGGAATGAAATGGTCAATTGTGGGAATCTTGGTTGGACTTTCGGGTTTCGTTATTATGCAAGCGGTTAATTTGTTTTTAGGTGGGGCTTCAAAAGGTTTCTAGGTTTTTAAAATTAAAATTTTGATATGAAAAAAACAAAAAGTTATTTAGCGGCAATGTTATTACTTTTGCTGGGTATATTTTTTAGTGGATCGAGCGTTGAGGCGGCTGATACTTGTGCAAGCCAGCTTAGCGCTTGTGTCAGTAGCGCAAAAACACCGAGCGCTAAAACTGCGTGCAATGACCAGTACACAAAATGTAATGCAACAACTTCAGCTGCGAATACGATAACAGTTACGAGTGAGGCGATAACAAGAGAAGACCAAACTTTGCCGGCGGGAACAACGATTAATACTACTACGGGTGTTGCGACTTTACCGGGCGGCGCAAAGATTAATGTTGCTCAATCCAATATCGATTACTTTGTAGCTAACGGTTTTGACTCTTTGAGCGTTACCACTAATTCTGGAAACAACACGGGCTTAGCCAATAATCAGACCACTACTGGTGTAAATAGCGTGGGCTGCGAAAATGGCGAAAAGATTGGCGGAGTTTGCTTCCCGAACGATACTGGTCTTTCGGGTGCTTCCATTACGGATATTTTAGAAAATCTTTTTTCTTGGCTGATGGGACTTTTTACAACGCTGGCAGTAATGGCTTTTGTGGTCTCGGGCGTGCAATATTTAACGGCGGCTGGAAATCAAGATTTAATGGAATCAGGTAAACGAAATGTACAGTATTCAATGTTGGGAGTCTTGGTTGGTCTTTCGGGATTCGTGATTGTTAGAGCTATCGCAGCGGCGCTTTCAGGAACAAGCATCTTCTTTTAAAAAATTAAACTAATTTTTTAAAAGAAAGATACAATAACCCTGCCTATCGGCAGACAGGCCTGCCTACCGGACAGGCAGGCAAGAAACAAAAACCAAAAGATAATTTTTTAGCAGGGAAGGTGTAGGATATGAATATTATAAATATTGCGCAGGCAGGGATTATCACGGATGCTCCGTCGCTGGCCTGGGTTGGAATGAATGTGCTTAATTTTTTGTTGTTAGTTTTCGGGAGTATTGCTATAATTATGTTGGTTGTCTCGGCTTCATTTTATTTTTTTGCAGGTAGTAACGAAAAGACAATGGAGAAAGCGAAGCAGTCAACTAAATATGCGATTGTTGGGATAGCGTTGGCAATGAGTGGGATGATCATGATTCGATTTTTTGGGCAGCTATTAAAATAAAAGTTAGAGAGTTTAGAGATAATAAATTTATAATATTTCATTAAAATCAAGCGATTGCCAGAAATTTAGCAGTCCTCCATTTTTCCAAAGAATACGTGAAGATAACCTTAAGTTTAATTCACGGGTTCCGACTGCGTCTCGTTTGTTGAAAAATAAACTAGTCGTGGATTGAAAAATTGGCGGACGCTCAAATTTCTAGCAAAATCAAAGATTTTGAGAAATTTGGCGAAAGGAGGTGTGTGTATGAATATAAAAAAAATTGCTTATGGGGTGGCTTCGGTTATTATTGCCGCGCCAGCTATAGCACTCGCTCAATTTGAACTACCAGCCGGAACTAATCTTCCAAGTGGGAGCATTCTTAATATTGTCACTTCGACGATGAATTGGCTGTTGGTGATGGTAGGAATTCTAGGTGTAGTTGGTTTCGTGATTGCTGGGATCATTTATCTAACAGCGGCTGGCGACGAAGATCAAATTGCTAAAGGAAAAAAAACCATGATCGCTTCAATTACAGGTGTAATCGTCGCTTTAATTGGGGTAGTCTTCATTCAAGCTGTCAAAAGTATGCTTGGTGGAAATTCAAAAACTTTCTAGTGCTTATTGTTGTGAGGTAAAAACGATCCGCAAGGGTCGTTTTTATGTTGCAAAAAGAAGCTAAGCCAGCGGGCGTATTAGTGAAGAGTGCAGAAATTTCCTAAATAGAGTATGCTTAAATTATGCTAGCAGATAAACAATTAGTTAGAAAATTTCGCTTGGGCGAGGAGCAAGCTTTTGAGAGCTTGGTGAATCGATATTTAAAACCTTTATATCGTTTTGTTTTTCAACTTACCCAAGATGAGCAAGCAGCTGAGGACATTGTCCAGGAAACTTTTGTGAAAGTTTGGAAAAGTTTAGCTAAATTTGATGAAAATAAAAAATTCTCAACCTGGCTCTATGCAATTGCGAAAAATACTACGCTGGATTGGCTGAAGAAAAAAAAGACGTTGCCATTCTCCGCTTTTGAAAGTGCGGACGGCAGTAATTTTTTGGAAATGGTTAAGGATCAAACTGCGCCAGTGGCAGTTGAGCTATGGCAGAAAATGGATAACGCTCAAGCGGCGGAGCAATTTTTAAATTCGCTTTCTCCTCAGTTGAGAGCATTGCTACTTTTACATTATAAGGAAGGTTTTTCCTTGGTAGAAATTGCCGAAATTTTTGGCCAGCCCGTCAATACCATTAAAAGCCAGGCTCGGCGGGCTATTATCTTTTTGCGAAAAAAAGGTTTTCCTGTTCGCGCTGAGGCTAGAACCGCACCTGAAACGGTTGCTACCTCGTAGTACAGGTATATGCCCAAGAATTTTAACGAAAAAAACAAGCTGTTTTCTGAAATCGAGCCGCCAAAAGGTCTAAGACAGGCGGTTTTTCAGCGAATTGAAAAAGAAAAAGCCAGAAGGCTATTTTTAAAAAAGTTGCTACTATTGACTGGCTTTGCATTTTCGGTAGCTTCGGGGATTGCGACAAGTGTCTTTTTTGGGAAAGAAATTTTGGCTTCCGAGTTTTCAAGTCTGGTACTGCTGGGCTTTTCTGACCTGAAATTGCTTGGGGCAGTGTGGCAAGACTACCTCTGGTCACTATTGGAGACTTTACCCGCTTTTTCTATCGTGGCAATCCTGCTCCCAGTCTTTGCTTTTTTGATGTTACTTAAGCAATATGGAAAACTCGAACAATATGATCAGAATTATTCATTTAAGCATTAGGTCCAAAACTATATGACAGCTTTAAAAAAAATTACCCAATCAAAATATTTTAAAATAACGTTGGGCATGGTGGGTTGCTTAATCGCTGGCGCAGTCATCTTTGCGGCTGGCGTTTACGTTGGGCAGCACCGCGCGAAGTATTCTTATCAATGGGGTGCTAACTACGAACGAAATTTTATGGGTGGTGGTCGCATGGGCGAAGAGCGCAGTTCGGGTGGCCCTGGACAAGGTAGCCTAGGTGGACCAAAGGGGATGGTGCGTGATTTTCAAGGACAGGGTTTCCGCAATGGTCATGGGCTAGCAGGCACAATTGTTTCGATCACGGATAATAACATCATTGTAAAAGATCCAAGCAACAAAGAAAATACGGTCACGGTCAGCGATAAAACTTTAATCAAGGATGGGCAGATTGATTTAAAAATTACGGATTTAAAAAATGATGAGCGGATTGTGATAATTGGCAAGCCAGGAGAAAGTGGAATGGTCAATGCCGATTTGATTCGGGTGTTTAATAAATAATTATTTTAATGGCATGAAAAATTACTGGAAAAAACATAAAAAAATGCTCGTGCTTGGGGCGGTGGTTATCCTCGGCGGTGGCTATTTTTGGTATAGTAAAACGCACCAAACCTCAAAGGCGATTCAATACAAAACAGTTGCTGCCGAAAAGAGTAGTCTGACGACTTCAATTTCTGGGAGTGGGAATGTGCTGGTAGATCAATTAGCAACCGTAGATCCAACAATTACGGGCACCGTTTCAAATTTAAAAGTTAAAGTTGGCGATAATGTGAAAATGGGCGATGTGCTTTTTTCAATTATTAACAATGAGCTCTCGGTTAGTAACAGTAAATCTATAGCCTCTCTTCAACAAGCTCAAAATTCAGTGGCCTCGGCCGAGCTTCAGGTTAAGCAAGCTAAAGCTGATCACAGCGCCGCTAAAAAAGTTAGTTCAACCACTTCGGATCAAAAAAAGATTTTAGATGCTAAAATTGATATTGCTGAAAATGGCTTGGTGGCTACCCGGAAAAGTTATACAGCTACTTTAGCCGATTATAATAATCAATTAACGACAAGTGCAAAGCGAACAGTGAAGGCTCCGATTGATGGAACAGTTAGTGCGGTTAACGTAAAAAATGGCGATGATTTAAGTCGACTTAGTTCTAGTAGTTCTAATAGCGCCCCGATAATCATTGGCGACTTAACGACGCTGAAAGCTCAGGTCTCGGTTAATGAAGTTGATATTCCGAATGTTTCGCTAGGGCAGAAAGTGATGATGACTTTTGGGGCGGTTGATGGGCTGACTGTGGCTGGTAAAGTTGAAAAAATGGATGCCCTGGGAACTATTACGCAGGGAGTTGTTAATTACAGCGTGACGATTGGGTTTGATACGATTGACGGGCGAATTAGATCGGGCATGAGCGTGTCAGCTAAAATTATTACCCAGGTTAAACAAGATGTGATCACAGTTTCCAACAGCGCCTTAAAAACGCAAGGTAATAAAACGTACGTAGAAGTTTTAAAAACTGGCGCTCAAGCTCCAGAGCAACGCACGATTGAAATTGGGATTAGCAATAGCAGTGAAACCGAAATTGTTAGCGGTATCAGTGTTGGTGATAATGTGGTTACTCAAATAATTGATCCAGCCGCAAAGGCAACCCCCACTACGACCAGAAATAGTGGTGGGATGGGAATGTTAGGAGGAAGAGGATAATAAAAATGGAAAATGTAAATCTCAAAATGTAAAATTTAGGAATTTCGCCATGTGAAGCATGGCTCCATAATTTTGATTTTTGATTTTTAAATTTTAATTTTGCTATGATTCAGTGTAAAGATTTAAAAAAGATATATACGACTGGTGATGTGCAGACGGCTGCGCTGAAAGGCGTTACGTTCAGTATCGCCAAGGGAGAGTTCGTAGCGATTATCGGTCCGTCAGGCTCAGGGAAATCAACCCTGATGCATATTTTAGGTGCGCTGGATAATCCAACTAGTGGCAGTTATTTTCTGGATGGAAAAGAAGTTTCAAAGTTGGATGACGATGAACTTTCTGATTTAAGGCGGGACAAAATTGGTTTCGTATTTCAAGCTTTTAATCTTTTGCCTCGCACGACCGTCCTGCGTAACGTGATGTTACCGCTGCTGTATTCGCAGACCTCTGAAGCGGAGAGAGAAGAGCGGGCGCGGCAATGCTTAAAATATGCAGGCATGGAAGAAAATAAATTTTTAAATCTTTCTAATCAGCTTTCGGGCGGACAAATGCAACGAGTAGCTATCGCTAGAGCGCTCATTAATAATCCAGCGATTATTTTTGCAGATGAACCGACCGGGAATTTGGATACAAAAACTAGTCACGTCGTCATGGAAGCTTTTCAGGAGTTACATAAAAAAGGACACACGATTATTTTAATTACGCATGAAGCCGAAATTGCTGCTTTTGCTAGTCGCGTGATGACGATTAGAGATGGGCTGATTGAAAGCGATATCAAAAAGTGAGGATAGTTGTAATAAAGATTTATTGTTGATAACCTACAAATATACAAATCGAATACAAATCTACAAATAAATTTCCTTTAAATAAAATTTGTATATTTGTAGCAAATTTGTAGATTTGTGGGTGATTGAATTGATAAAAAAAATATGCTTAAAGATTTACTTCAAGAAACTTTTTGGTCGCTTTCGGCTAATAAAGTCCGCAGCGGGCTGACAATGCTGGGAATTGTAATTGGGATTGCTTCGGTAATTACCATGGTTTCAATTGGCCAAGGAGCGCAAGCCTCGATTGCTAGTAGTATTCAATCGATTGGCTCAAATTTAATTATCGTTAGGCCGGGCGCTCAGCGAAGTGCAGGTGTTAGTGGGGGAGCTGGGAGTAATACAACTTTGACAATCGAGGATGCGGATGCAATTAAAGCTGAAATCCAAAATGTGGGGGCTGTTGCCCCGGAAGATTCGAAGCGAGCGCAAGTTACCGCGAAGGGCACTAATACGAATACTCAAATTATTGGAACTGTGCCAGACTACGCCACAGTTAGAACTATTGCCATGGAAGCTGGTACTTTTGTTACCGCGCAGGCGGTAAAAAGTTCAGCTAAGGTCGCTGTACTGGGCTCAACTACTCGAGATGATCTTTTTGGAGCCGGCGTAAATCCAGTTGGCCAAATTATTCGAATTAAGAATGTGGATTTTGACGTGATTGGCGTAACGGTAGCTAAGGGTGGAAGCGGTTTTACAAATCCAGATGACAGTATTTATATTCCAATTTCGAGCGCGCAGCATTTTATTACGGGCGATACTTTTGTTACTTCACTGAGCGTGGCAGCGGTTGATCAAAGTTCGATGGTGGCAGTTCAAAATCAAACTACTGATTTATTACTAAAGCGTCATAATATTTCAGATCCATTGCAAGCTGATTTTAGCTTAATGAATCAAGCTGATATTATTGCGACGGCTTCAAGTATCACCGGCACCTTTACTATGCTCCTGGCTTCAATTGCCGGAATCTCACTGCTGGTGGGCGGAATTGGGATTATGAATATGATGCTCACGACGGTTACGGAAAGAACGCGGGAAATTGGACTACGTAAAGCCGTTGGCATCAGAAAGCTGTACATTAACTTGCAATTTCTTTCCGAAGCAGTGGCGCTGACTTTTCTGGGAGGTCTTATCGGGGTAGGGCTTGGCTGGGGCGCTTCTGTAGCTGTGACAAAGTTTGCGGGGGTAGCAACGCAAATTTCTACTTCGTCAATTCTGCTGGCCTTCGGCGTTTCGGCTGGAGTTGGAATTGTTTTCGGTTTTTATCCTGCCCGCAAAGCGGCCGCGATGTCGCCGATGGAAGCGCTAAGATATGAGTAATTGTTTAAAATTTCGAATTTTGAATTTCGAATTTTGAATAAACTCATTACTTACTAATCAAAATAGTTAATGTTTGGAAATTAAAGAATTAAAAATTCATTCAAAATTCAAAATTGGAAATTCGAAATTGGTTTTAATTTAACAGATAATTTTTTTTAAAAACAACCATATGCAAAAGAAAAACATGATAATCGGAGTAGCAGCAGGCTTAGTTTTAATTGTGGGTTCTTTTTTGATTGGTATGCAATATGGCATTAAAAATGTTGCGAAGTCACAAGTAGCCCAAGGGGGTAGGAATAGTGCGGGTAATTTTGCGGGAGGCGGCCAACGCCTGGCTGGACAAGGTGGACAGCAAAGACCTGGTGGCGGGATGGGTAATGGTGGCGCTGGAGATTTTACGGCTGGAGAAATAATTGCGAAGGACGATACTAGTGCAACGATTAAAACTAGAGATGGCGGATCAAAAATAGTTTTTTTCTCGGATAAAACTTTGATTGATAAATCAGTTGCTGGCGCAGCGGGAGACTTGAATGTTGGTCAGCAGATTACCGTTAATGGTAAAACCAGCACGGATGGGAGTGTAATCGCTCAGAACATTCAAATTAGACCCGTTCAAGCTTCCCAATCATCAAAATAAATCAAGTTGTGCTGTTTTGATTTTAGCCATATAATTAAAGCATGCCTATTGATTTTTCCAGCTTTCAACAAGTTTTTGATTGGGTAATTGCCAATGGCTATTGGTTGATGTTTTTGGCGATGTGTATTGAGGGCCCAACGATTACCACCGCGGGAGCTTTTGGTGCAGCCTTGGGATATTTTAATCCTTTTGCTGTTTTTGCTTTATCTATCCTGGGCGATGTCGTGCCAGACTCGTTATATTATTGGTTGGGACGCTGGGGGCGCTTATCACTGGCAACTAAAATTAGTAAAAAATTTGGGATTAGCGAAAAAAGAATTCTTGACTTAGAAGCGCATATTAAATTACATGGCGGCAAAACAGTGGCAGTTTTAAAATATACGCCAATTTTAGCAGTGCCAGGGCTGATACTGGTTGGGGCTATGCAAATGGAATGGTGGAAATACATTAAAACTGTGTTAGTGGTAACTT
>CAIPMZ010000010.1 GCA_903866285.1 uncultured bacterium | reverse complement strand
CGATCTCACTACCCAGGGCGCTCATGACTGATTTCCGCTTTTCCCTGGAAATCCCCTGCTCCTCGAAAGCTTTTTCAACTTGGTATTCCAGCGAAATAATTGCGTCTTCGCTCTTATAAGTTCCCGGATAACCTTCGACTTGAATTGGGCCGGTAATTTTTAAAATCGAGGTCAGCATATTAGCGGTAATTCCAACCACGCCATCGAATTGCTGACTACCACCACCCAGGTAGTAAAAGTCTAAAGCTTGTTTGGCGTTAGTTTCAAAATCAGGCGAAAAATTACTATCGCGCATCTTCCAAAAATCAACGTAGCCCAATTCTCGCATAGGGTAAGGTGGCGCAACAGTATTCGGAATTTGCCCGTCAAAATTAGAAAGATCTTGAGTTTCCATGGAAACAATTTTTCCGCCTTTTAATTTAACGATCGCGAAAGCCCCAATAAATCCTCCACCCGGACGAAGCTCTAGATTATTTTGAAATAAAACTAAAAGCGTTTTTTCTTGATTATCTAGCGCTAGAAACTGACCGCCTAAAACTGCCAAGGCTTGAAATTGCTTTTTCTGCACGCTTTCAATTGGAAAAATTCCGATAATTTCCGAAACTGTTTCGCCCAGTCCCCTGTTCCTAATATTCCAAAAGAAAAACCAACCCACCAAAAAAATTCCGGCAAGTGTCCAGAAAATCAGCCAAAATTTTAGAGTTCGATTTTTCATAGAAGGTAGCTACTGAACTAGCAAGCCCTACAAGCCTCTTAGTGTTTTAAAAGAGTCGTGGTAGCACGGAGGCTTAGCCTCCAACGTCTTGCTTGCTTTTTATGTTAGGTGTTTTATGTTCTATGCTCTATGAAATTAGATTTCGCCTTTCAACAATTGATTTAATCTTTCCTTGAGTTCCTCAGGCGTTGGTTCGTGAATCTTTGCTACGGCTGGGACAACTTCCTCAACTACCTCTTCTTTTAAGGTAGGCTCACTTTCAACCATTGGCCCAAAACTAAAATCAAAATCACCAATTGGCAAGTTGCTTGGGGCAGTCGCTTTCTCGCCGATATTGTGCACAGGCATTTCGGGAAAATTTGGATAAACATTGCGGCTCACAATTTCTTGTAAATGCTTAACTTCTTTTGCAAGAGTTTGTGGTTGCGCAGGTTTTTCAATTGCAGGTATTTCTCTTGGCTCAACAGCTAGCGCTGGTTGCCTTGTAATTAAAGTTTCTGGCGTAGTTTCAGCTTCGTATAAATTTTCCAAAGCTTCTAAGGGCATTGGCTCGGTAGCTGTCTTCTTTTGATTTAGCTTTCGAAGCGGATTATTTTTAAAAATATCTGGTAGTCCAACCGTCTTTCTTTCCAGCGTTATAATTTTTTCAATTAAAACTGCCACTGAGCTACCCAGGATAATACTAATTAAAACCAGCCAAGGCCAACCAGTCACGGTTGTCTTTGTAATTGGGCCATCAATAATTCGCAGGTCAAGATCGTCCTTAATATTATAATAAGCGCTAGTTACATCAAAAATTGCACGAGCAGTCTTGGTCGCTACCAAATCAGCGCTACCGTCGTTGCTGCTTGAAATTGAAAAGACGATAGTTGAACTTTTTTCTTCAATTTGTTCAATTGAGAGCATTTCATTCCAAACTTGTTTTCGTATCTCTGGCCTTTCTCCTGCGGAAGAGTCCTGAAAAGCAGGATTATCTTTTAGGAGCCGGTCATAAAAAGCCAGCGACTTCGAAAGTTGCACAATATTATTTATAATTTGGTCTTTCTGTTTAGTCGCTACGGCTGATTTGGGAATAGCTAGAATAGTTACCTCGCTTTTGTAAGTTCTGAATTTTGAAAAGCCAAGCAGAAAAAAAGCCAAGCCAAAAAGAGCAGCTAAAATAACTGTGCGCGGATTAAGGTTAAATTTTTTAAGCGTGTTTTTCATTATATTACAGACCGATTCGAATCTACGAATGAATTTCGAATCTACGAATGCTTATGATTTATATTGTTTAGTTGCTTTTTCTATAAACCTCCAATGTTCTTTTTACAATCGAATCCCAACTATATTTTTCTTCCATCTTTTTTCGGGCTCGTTGGCCAACTCTCCTCACTTCATCGGCGCGACTAAGGAGGAACGCTAATTTATCTCGCAGGTCAATGACAGAATTTAGCGTAAAGGTAAAACCGTCTTCGCCAATAATTTCCTGATTCGAATTGGTGTCGCTGACGAGCGAAGTTGCTGAGCAACTCATTGCTTCCAGTAGCGCGATAGATGTTCTCGAGGATTGAGAAGGTTCAACGAATAAGTAGGCGTGGGAAAAAAGTTGTTCTAAAGCTTCGCCTCGCTGCGAACCAGTAAAGATAATATTACTGCGCCCGGCGCTAAGCGTGCGGAGATATCCCTCATAATCATCGCCGTAAAGACCTTGCCCCACAATCACTAGTTTAAAATTATTTGAAATCTTGGCCGTATTTTCCAGTTGCTTAAAGGCATCAATTAAAAAATGGACTCCTTCGCTTTTAACTAATCGCCCGACTGCTAAAATATATTTTTTATCTTTTAAGCCCCACTGCGAAATCGCGTCGAAATGCTCTGAGTAACTAATGTCGGAACCGTTCGGAATAATTATTGCCTTGCGTCCATACTTCTTTTCCGCTACTAAGGCCAGGGCCTTAGTAACTGCGATAGTTTGGTCAGTAGCCGTACAAGCGACCGCCTCTCCGAGACGCAAACACCATTTTGCAAAAGCACCCCACTTTTGATGATGATAATCCTGATAATGAAAAGTCGCAACCACCACTACGTTTCGTTTAAAAGTTTTTGGCAGCCACGCAAAGAAAGCTGGCCCAATCCCATGATAATGCACAACGTCATATTTTTGAAAAAGACAATGCACGCTAGCTAGTAGTGAATGGGAAATTGCATCCAAATGTTTTGTTGAAATACTTGGCAGCTGAATCAGCTGAACATTTTCAAAACTAGTTAGCTCTTTCGGCGTATAATTATTTCGCACATAAACAAAAACCTCATGACCAAGTCCGGCCATTCGCTTGGCAATTTCTTCCACGTGTTTTTCCACGCCGCCATCTTTGGCCGGAAGTCCTTTTTGTCCGATAAAAGCAATTTTCATAAACCGATGCGAAACTACGAATTAAATGCGAATCTACGAATGAATTAGATCTGTCATTCTGAATTTTTTTCAGAATCTACTTTTTTAGGCTCACAAAACTATTTATAAGTAAAATTAATTTAGAATAACCAAATAAATGTTAACTGTGTAGTATAGCAAGGATTTTGGGGGCTGTCAAGCGGAAAAATCCCTAATTATGATATTACTGCGTGGCTATATTGCCGTGAAAAGCTGGACTTTTTTGAATCAATAAATAATATGCTAATTCTGGCATATGCGGGAATTAACATACGGATATGGTTTAAGAGTTATTTTTTTGGAATTTTAATAAAAAAACCAAAACACCAGCGGTAGTATGTTTTGTGGTTTTTTTGTTTTTTTAACAATATAGCCATATGACAATGTAACAGTATAGCATTTTAATGATTTTAAGCGCAAAAAAACCGAGTATTAAAAGTTTTTTAATATCGGCGATTTTTGTGAAATATGATAATTTCTCCTCTAGTCAAGACTTTTAGCCTAGAGTTTCTAATTTCTTTTTCCGCGCTTCCACTTTTTGAAACGCTGGATGATTTGGACCTCATTGAGAATCCGTTTTTCAATTGTCTGCATTACAAAACAATTGAAGCTCAGAAATCATTAATATTCTGAGACACCATCTGCATTACAAAATGGTGTTACTGCGTTGTGAAATAAAACCTTTTTCTTTTTTTGCTGAGCCCAGGATGTAACTTAATCCTGGGCCTTAGCGATTCTCCACTTCACTGAAATCTGAAATGTTTCTTAACAATTGCAGTTTTAATCGCATTTGCCTGAGCATCGCTCATTGAATCATATCGGAGTTCACCTTTTGAGTTGAACTGGAGATTTTTAATTGTCCTCAGTAAGGATCTTTTTGCCTGATTAAGGTCTGTAAATTTTGCGATACTACCATCATACTGAACAAATAAAACACTGCCATCGCTCTGATAATCATACTGGAACATCCGACCATTAATTGTGGCGATAAAGCAGTCTGGCTGATTAGCATTGACTGATTCCTCGGTTACCTTTTCGGACGTTTTTCCTGGGACTGCGTCGACTTTTTCCTCGATACGGTTAGCGTTCTTCTTCCCGTATAAGGCAATACCAACTCCAACAGCAACCACCACCGTAGCCAAAGCAAGAAATAGCTTCATAAGCATCCCGCCGAAAGTCGACGGAATCGCTTCAACTTTTTCACCTAGCTTTGTAAACTCACCGGTTTTTTTGTCGGTAAGGTTTGCATTAAGCGTGACAATGTTGCCATTGATAGTACCAAGTGTACTGTTGACTGCAGTCTCGCGTGCTACCTTTTCCCTGGCGCTTTTATTTTCCAAAGCAGTTGTCTGCCTGGAAAACTCAGCGCCGATTTGTTTTAGCGTCGGGCCTGCATACTTTGCAGGTGCCGGTGCAATAACAGCCGGCTTAGGCTTAGCAGGAGGAGCGGATTTAGTAGCTGCAGGAGTTTGAACCCCGGCAACCACTTGCTCACCCACTATCTGAAACTCCGCTGCCTGCGATGCAACTGGCATCGCAAACATTAAAGCAATTAAAAAACCTAAAAAATTTTTCATTTTTCCCTCCAGGAAAGTTTTTTGGGTGAGCTTCATTTAATTTGAAGACTCACCCGTTGATAGAAGCTAAAATTACTTTTTCCTGCTGGCAGGAACAAAGTCGGAACCCCAGTGCTCGACTCCATACTTTTTCGCATGGACCTGAGCCTCGTGAGCCTTTCCTTGTGCCTGCAGGACTGTCGCCTGAAGGATTATTGCCCTTCTGTAAAACTGCAAGGATTTAGCTGCACGTTTTCCAACGCGCGTATCTGAGCCCCTTTCATAATTCTTCAGGGCCCAATCCAAATCTTTTTCAGCAGCTCTGAGATATTTTTGATCCCTGGTGCAGGCGTATAACTCAATGTTGCACTCTGCACTCGGAACGCGATAACTCAGGTTGTCCGCGGAAAAGAAATGACAACCCGCGATTTTTTGCTGATACATCGCAAGGTCCGCAAAGACTTCGCTTAAATCGTCGCAATCGTCGCAAGGCTCTTTCTCAACAACTGGCGGGCATGGCTGATTTGGAATATAAAGCATCGTAACTGCGATGCCGGCAACTCCAAACTCAGTAGTGCTTCCAGAAGCAAGTCCGCCACTTGCACCGACAGAACCCCCTGCAAAACAACTCAGGATTTTCGCAAAAAATCCGCCCACGGAAATTCCGTCAGCCTTGGTCACAACCGAGGACTGGTGGAACTGCTCCGTGAAAACCACAGCGTTTGCTCCTACTGAGGCTGCATCTAGTGTGACTCTCAGAAGGAACTGATTAAATAATACTGGATTTTTTTTGTCTTTGCCGTTATAAATAATCCGGCCAATGACAAACCCATTTGAAAACTTGACCCTTGCTGGATCCAAAAAATAAATTGGATCACCTTCTGCCAGTGGCTGGCGGGGATTTGTTACGACAGGATATACTTTAATCCTGCTATTCACGCTTCCCCAGGAATCCGCCCCCTCAGCCCTATCCATAAATGTAATCGCAGTTTTTACCTGCGTTATGGAAAACTTCGGGAAAGCCGCCAGCTCATCACTGAGCCGCGACTGCGTGATAAGGTGATTATTAATCACAATCACCCCACCAGTACCATTACTTGGCGTAACCAAGTTTGGCGCAACTGGCAACTGCATCCGCTCAGTGTAATTGAGCGTTGCATTTGAGTTGCCGCCTGTTGCGGTTGCATTGCCCCCAGTCGCATTCGACGTTGCCGTCGAAGTCGAGGTAGCAGTGTTGGTATTGTTATTAACATTGTCGCTAGTAACAATAATGTCATCCTGCGCATGTGCAATACCAAAGCTGCACGCCAACAACAATACAGTCATCAGCGTCCCAATCATCTTAAGCGTCTTCATTATCTTCTCCGTTATGTATTGTTGTTATTGTTGTTTTATTTAAAATCCTAATTCTGTTTTCAAGATTACTTATCTTATCTAAACTTTTTCGGCGTTCATTTCTTCTTCAATTTTTCATGAAATGAAACAAAGACGCCAATTCAAATTTAGATGTAGGTACAATTTCTAGGACTATATATCTTAGCAGATAATTTCATTTTTGTCAATCCCCTAGCCAGTTTTTTAAACTAAGTGGGTAGCATATAGCCAAAATCAGCTCTATAAAGCTGATTTTGGGGGTGGCGAACTTCTTTCTTCTTGGCTACGAAGCTATAAAGGATGCTAGCTAGCAGCATTTAACTGCAATAAAGAAATGATCCGAGCTCAGGCCTATTGCATTAAAATTTAGAATAATTTTCTAAATTTTCCAAGGCTAAATTGAGAAAGATGATTAATTCTGTTATTAGGAAAATATTTCTTGACTGCAAATCCAGCCGCAATAACAGAAAGGAGTCCAATACCAGCTAGACCAACAGCGCCACTCCCAGTCGAAGGTAGCATTTGTTTAATAATAATAGTTTTTCCATCTTTTCCGTTGTGACCCTTTTTTCCATCTTTTCCATCTTTCCCATTTTTCCCATCTTTTCCAGCAACACCATTAAGCCCATCCTTGCCGTTTGTGCCAGCTATTCCCGTAGCACCCACTGCACCAGCAGCACCAGTAGCGCCAGTAGCGCCTGTTGCACCAGCTATTCCCGTAGCACCAGTTGCTCCTGCAGAACCAGTAGTACCGGTAGCGCCAGTTGCACCCGTAGCACCTGTTGCACCCGTAGCACCTGTTGTACCAGTAGCACCGGTAGATCCAGTTGAGCCAGTTGCGCCCGTAGCACCAGTAGCTCCTGTTGCGCCAGTTGCACCATCATGACCATTCGTGCCGTTTACCCCGTTTGCTCCACTACTTCCACAGCTAGAACTTCCGCAAGAACCGACTCCGACAGTAACCGTTGCGTTACCACCAGTTGCAGTTGCATTGCCACCAGTTGCAGTTGCGGTTGCAGCTGAGCTGGAAGTTGCGCTATTACTGTTTGCATTTGAGTTGCTGTTTGAGATAATAATGTCAGCTGAAGCAGTATTGATTGAAAACACTACCATACTTAGCACTACTAACATTACTGCGATTTTCTTTTCCATAGATTTTCTTACTTATTAATTATAAGCCTTTAAACTTGTTACTAATTTTTACGATTTTATAAACTAACACATTGGTATTTTTTTGTCAAGGGCTTGCCTGAATTCCTGAATTCAGCCCCCGAAGCCCTGTTTGCTGTTAGCATATAGGGTTAAGCAAATTAAGCCATTAGGGGTATGCTGAAAGAAAAGGAACGTACCTTCTTTAAGCGACAAAAGCTTGAGCCCTATTTAAAAATGACGCAAAAAAGGCTGATTAATCAGCCTTTTAAGAGAAAAGTTAACCTAGCTCTAGATTGCCACGCCTGTCTGCAGGCTCGCAATGACGCAATCTGCCGGTACTCAATATCGCACGTTACGCATCATGCATCCATGCGCCTTGCTCCATGTTTCGTGTTTCATGCTCTATATCTTCACGATTTCTGCTTTCACAATCAACCGCTTTAAGTTAGTTCCGATTGGCCAACAAGTCGTTAGGGTCAGGGTTGGGGTTGGGCTGTCGGCAAAGATCCTTTCGTCGTCAGGCGTAGTGGTAAATTTTTCGGTAATCTTATATTGGTAATTAATAATCCGGCCGTTTTTTTGGACAGTTTTAATCGTTACTAAATCGCCGATTTGTAAATTATTTAAATCCTTAAAAATATGATTATATCCGCCCTTGGCCCAAATATAATTACTGGAATGTCCCGAGACAATCATATTCCCAACTTGCCCAGGAGCGGCCGTTTTCATGAAATGCGCTAGCCCATTTTCTAGATCTTTCAACATCTTAACTTCAACGTCCGTCTTTGACCAAACCATTGGCGCGTCTACGCCAAGCTTTTCAATTTTAATGTAAACCGTCGTCATCGCCTCCCCTTTTGAGGCTGGATCATAACCGTTCGTAATTTCAGCTTTATCCGAAAAAATATCTCCATCAGTATCAGCGTTGTTTGGATCGGTGCCATGAAGGTATTCTAAATAATTTACCAATCCATCTTGATCTGGGTCGCCATCATAAAGGTCTTTCCCGGCTAGCTTATTAATTTTCGCCCAAGCTTGAAAATCCGCGAGGCTAATTTTATCTTGCCCAGCTCTTTTCTGCAGTTCTTCGCTGTTTACATTCATCGCTGGCGCTGATTTAGGCGAAGGCGTTTCTTTTGGCGCTGGATGAAAGTCGAAAATGTTAATGAAATAATAAGCGCCAAAAAACACAGCCAAAAAAAGGCTGGCCAGGAGCCCAACCTTTTTAAGTTGAAATTTGAGATTGTCAGTCAGTAGAGACATCATTTTGAAATTCAAGAAGTTATTTTAATCCGCTTCAGTCTGGAAGGTACTTAGTCCCTCTGAACGAAGTAGCCTTAATTTAAACTGAATCAAATTATATCTATTTTGTTTTCACAAAATATTTCTTTGTTGCAAATCCAGCAACAACAAGCGCAATTACGGCTAAGGTCACTAAGGCAACTAGCCCAAGTATTCCGCTTCCAGTAGCTGGCAAGCGTCGCTTAATAACAATTTTTTTATGATTTTTATCGTAAGTGTATTTTTTATATTTTTCAGTGTGACTTTTATCTGTATCAACGGTTATTTTAGTTGTAGATGAGGATTCTTGTTTTTGGCTAACAGAACTATTAGTTCCACCAGTAGTACTAGCGGTGCCACCAGTAGAGGTCGCACTACCTCCTGTCGCAGTGGTAGTTCCTCCACCGATTGAGTCTCCGCAATTTGAGCAAGAATCTCCACAGCTTGAGCATAAGCCGCTATTAATAGTAGCGTTCCCGCCAGTAGCGGTTGCATTTCCACCCGTCGCTGTTGCACTGGCTGTCGCGCTAGTGCTTGCACTATTAACGTTAGTATTGGAATTGCTGTTTCGAATCACAATATCAGCCGAAGCTAATTTAGCTGAAAAGACTGAGGTTATAAGCACAATTACGAGCACGGCGATTTTCTTGTTCATATAATTATAGTTTCTTAAATAATTGATTAATTAAGCCCTTTCTCAAGGATTTTATAGACTAGCATAGAAGTGGTTTTTTGTCAATATTCGAATAAATTCGAATTATTAGCTTAAAGAATTTTAAAAACTTTTAAACATAACCCAGTCGAGGTAGTATTATATTTTTAAATTTTGCACAAAGGGACTAAATCCCCAATTGGGGGGGCTTAGTCCCTTCTAAATTAGAACAAATCAGCAGCTTACAGCTGCAAAGAAAGTTTAATTTCAACTCCAGCTCTATCGATGGTTAGTTCAACGCGGTCCCCTTTTTTAAACTGGTTAATTAAATTTGAAAGTGGATTGTCTAAGTTAACGGCCTTATCGTTTACTATCGTCACGATATCATTAATTCTGAGTCCCGCTTTTTCAGCTGGTGAGCCAGCCAGAATGGCAAGACCTTGTTTTCCAGAAGGAGAAAAAATAAGCGCTCCCCGATCGCGCTTTAAATCATGCGCCAGAGCGTACTCTTTTGAAATTGAAACGTAGTAAGCGCCCAAGGTTGGCCTACTTTCAAATTTTCCGTCGCTAGCGAAGGCCATGGACTTACGAATTTCACTAGCAGGAATTTCGAAGAAATGATCTTTGCCATCCATAACTACTCTTCCAATTAGCCCAATTAGTTCGCCGTTATAATTAATAACTGGCCCGCCCAAATATTGAGCCTGATTATCAAAGTCCATTTCCAAGACGCCCTCATATTTTTCAGTTGAGGCCAGGGCTAATCCGTTTAAGTTAAAAGTTTTATTTAAATTACTTAAAAGACCAGCGGCGTAGCGGTTTTGATATTCCCCGAAAGCATTGCCAATGGCTACTAATTTCTTGCCTGGCTGGATAGCCAGCGAATCACCAAAAGAAATCGCGGTTAAATTTGGCGCGCTAACTTTTAGATAAGCTAGGTCAGTAAAACTGTCGATACCTAGGAGGGTCGCGTCGTAGTAGCTTCCGTCATACAAGAAAACTTTATAGGTCGCATCTTTTTCAATAATGGCTCCACGATAAGTAACAATGGTGCCGTCGCTAGTCACGACCACACCTGTGCCAGCCTTATCCGTTTTTCTAAGAAGTTTCGTAAGGGGATCCTTTTGTGAACCTAGCGAAAGAATGTTAACGGTGGCGTTAGAAGCTTGCGAAGAAATTTCGCTGACCGATTCCCCGTCTTTAATCGTTACTTGCTCAGTGGTTCTAATCACGGTCACATTCTCGGCTGTATGCTTTAAGAAATCAAATCTGGAAAGATAACGATTAGTTCGAATAAACGGCAAGACTTTTTGATCAAAATAGACCCCGCCAACCCCGCCAATGACAAAGATAGTTAAGCCAATCAAGGCGAACTTTAAAACTTTTCTGAACTTAATTTGGCTGATTTTCATAGGGTTTCTTAAAAGCTAAAAGGATTAATAATAATTAAACCGCTGGGAGCCAGCGCGTACTGGAAAGCACAATCGCAATAATAACGCCCAAGAAAACCATATTAGCAACAATTCGTCTTTTTGACAATTTTTGCAGAAAATGACATTGAATAATATCCCAAAAAACAAAGTAAAAAATCAGCCCGCAGACGCTCGTAGTTAGGTAACCAAAAGGCCAAAAATTAAGGACCCAAACCATTTCCGCCATAATAAGGCCCAAAATGACGCTATAATTTAAGACCGCCCGCTTATTGTTATTAATTAAAAAGAAAAACTGAAAACCAATCGCAATAGTTATCAGCATAATAGCCAACATAAAAAACCACAAGCTAATTGCAAAGTTCAAATAAAGCCCATACGCCACGCTATACATTAAAAAGATTGTCGCTACGTTGCCCGCGCTTAAAATTCCCAGCGCTGTTTGATCTTTTTGGCAACTACGCAAGCGATAAAGCGCGAGATGGATAAAATAATAAACAAAAGCACAAAGAATGATAAAGAAATGTTGCTGCCAATGAGAAGCGATAAAATAGAGCAGTCCAAAAGAACCAAGCACGAAAAAAATTGGCACCGCAGTCATAATTAAACTCCTGGCTATTTTCCTAGCAACTTGAAAAAAATAAAAGAAGAAACCCAAGAAAATCAAACTTATAAAAAAGTTTCCCTTATCAGATAAGGCGCCTAATTGAGCACTAATAAGATCGGTTGAAATAAATTCCAAAATTCCGAGAAAGATAAGACTATATAAAAATATCTTGGCGTGAAAAAACATTTTTTTATTTTTAATTTTAAACTCAAATAAAATATACCAGCTTAGTAATATTTTCGCAGCGAAAATCCCCAACTTAGTTTCTGTGTGCTATTTACTTAAAACAATCTTCTCTTTTTCAAGTTGAACCTTAACTGTATCTCCACTGTCGATTTTCTTTTCAATTATTTCTAGCGCCAGTTCATCCAAAATTTCATTTTGGATTACTCTTTTTAGCGGTCTAGCCCCATAAACGACGTCGAAACCCTTGTTCGAAATATATTCTTTAACCTCTTTGGAAATTTTTAATTTAATATTTTTCTCAGTCAAGCGCTTTTGCACGATTTCCAGTTGCAATTCAACGATCTTTTCTAAAACTTTTTTGCCAAGCGGATGAAAAATAATAAGCTCATCAATTCGATTTAAAAATTCCGGCTTAAACTGCTCCTTCAAACTAGCTTGAACCTTACTTCGCATTTCAGTTTCGCTATTTCCATCCTCACTACGCTCACCCTGGAAACCAAAACCCTGCGCTCTGTATATTATATCAGAACCAACATTGGATGTCATCACAATAACCGTGTTTTTAAAATTAACTTCGCGACCCTTTGCATCAGTTAGGCGTCCATCATCTAAAATTTGGAGTAAAATATTAAAAACTTGCGGATGAGCTTTTTCAATTTCATCGAATAAGATTACGCTATAGGGTCGTCGGCGAACAATTTCAGTTAGTTGGCCACCTTCTTCATAGCCAACGTAACCTGGAGGCGAACCAGTTAGTTTAGCGGTTGAATGTGATTCCATGTACTCACTCATATCTAAACGGATTAGCGCTTTTGGATCATTAAAGAGAAATTCGGCCAGCGTTTTAGCTAATTGCGTTTTCCCAACCCCAGTTGGCCCTAGAAAAATAAAAGAGCCGATCGGTCGGTTTTCTTCTGAAATCCCCGCTCGCGAGCGACGAATAGCGTTAGAAACTGATTTAATCGCTTCATCTTGACCAATCACGCCTTTGGCCAATTCCTTTTCCATATAAGCTAATTTTTCTACCTCACCAGCTAACATTTTTGAAACTGGAATTCCTGTCCAACGCGACACGATTTGGGCAATATCTTCGCCCGTAATTTCCTCCTTTAATAAAGAGCCTTCGCGCTGAATTTTCCCAAGTTTTTTTTCTTCCTCTGTAATCTTTTTTTCTAAAAGCGGAATTTTGCCATAGCGAATTTCAGCCACTTGATCGAGTTGCCCTTTTCTTTCAGCTAGTTCGGCTTGGGATTTAAGTTTATCAATTTCTTTTTTGTGTTGCCGGCTCGCCATAATCAAACCTTTTTCCGTTTGCCATTGTAACATTAAGCTATTTGCGCGTTCTTTTAATTCCGCCAGTTGCTTATTAAGGTGTAAAATTTTCCGGCGACTGTCTTTATTTTTATCGCGCTGGATCGCTTTTTTCTCAATTTCAAATTGACGAATTTTTCGCTGCATCTGATCAAGTTCAATTGGCATCGAATCAATTTGCATCCGTAGCGCTGAAGAAGCTTCATCAATTAAATCAACGGCTTTATCCGGTAAAAATCGATCCGTAATATAACGACTAGATAATTTTACGGCAGCCTCAATGGCATCATCGGTAATTTTTATACCATGGTGAAGCTCATAGCGTTCTTTAATCCCCCGCAAAATCGCGATTGAATCTTCTAGCGATGGCTGCGAAACAAGGATAGGTTGAAAGCGTCTTTCTAGGGCAGCATCTTTTTCGATATAGCGCTGGTACTCTTTAATGGTCGTGGCGCCAATGGTTTTTAATTTCCCTCGTGCCAAGGCTGGCTTGAGCATATTAGAAGCATCCAGCGACCCTTCCGTAGCTCCCGCGCCAACGAGCGTATGCAGTTCATCGATAAACAAAATGTATTTTCCCGCCGCACTTTCAGTTTCTTTTAAGATAGCTTTCAAGCGGTCTTCGAACTCGCCTCTGAATTTTGCGCCAGCTAGCATCGCGCCTAGATCGAGCGAAATAAGTTCCTTATCCTTCAGCGTCTCTGGGACATCGCCCGAAACAATTCGTTGCGCCAAGCCTTCCACGATAGCGGTCTTTCCAGTCCCCGCTTCGCCAATTAAAACTGGATTATTTTTAGTCCGCCGACTTAAAACTTGCATTACTCTTCTAATTTCTTCATCTCGACCAATTACTGGATCAAGTTTATCCAGTAGCGCCAATTTCGTCAGATTAATCGTATAACGCTCAATCACCTGGAATTTATTTTCCGGCTCAGGCGAATCAACGCGTTGATTACCGCGAACTTCAGATAAAATTTTCAGTACTTCCTCATAATTAATTGCATTGGCTACCAACATTTTTTCGGCGGGAGATTCAACAGCCAGCAGCGCCAGCAAGAGATGTTCCGTAGAAATAAAATCATCATTGATATTTTCCATTTCATCCTCTGCTTGTTCAAGCACCTGCATTAACATTGGCGTAATGAAAATCTGCCCTAAAACTCCCGTCGTGGCTTTCGGATATTTTTCAGCTTCAGCCAAGGCTTGCCCTTTAATTTTTTCAAGCTCAGCTCCAATTTTCTTCAAAATTGTCGGCACAATCGAACCCTTTTGAGAAATTAAACAATTAAGCAGATGAAAAACATCCACTTGTTGTTGGCCCAGGGAGAGCGCTAATTCCTGAGATTTCCGTAGTGCTTCCTGGCTTTTAGTTGTAAGTTTGCTGATATCCATACTCTTTATGTTGTTACCAATTTACTGCTTTTTTCATTATAACCACAAGAAGATTTTAATTCAAGCAAAGCGGTCTAATGAAAACATTCCCTCTGGCGCAAGAAATTTCAACTGGGTAGTACTACTAACCACTCTATTTTTCTCATCCCACGCAGCCCGAACTTCCCGATCATCAAAAAAGCGAATTGATATTTTATTATTCATATTGTTTGAAAGTTAATAATTTGTTTCGATAAAATTCATAATAATATCTCCTTGCATTATCACCATGCTTTTATTTTATCACAATTGAAATTTTTAGCGACCGCAATAAATTTCAATTCTTATTTTATTACGTAGCGGATTACGTAATGCCGGCCGAGGACCGTCCTTGGAGAATTTTAGTTTAATCGCCGATTGCTTGAATGTACTCGCACTATTCCAAAGTTTTATTTACGCCAGAAATATCCGCAAATTTAGCTTCCATTGTAGGATTGCCATGCGTTAGTCTTTTAATTGTCAAATCTTCTGTTTTATTGTTAGCTATGCGAAGGTTGTTTTCAGAAGACAAGAGAGCTTCCTTGGTTTTTTGGAGATGATCTATAGTTTTATCTATTTCTTCAATGGCGGTTTTAAATTTACGGCTAGCTAGGTCATAATTCTTAGCAAATCCCTCTTTAAATTTATTTATATTATCTTCAAAATTGATAATGTCAATGTTTTGGTTCCTTACTAGAGCAAGTTCTGCCTTATATTTTAGCGAGTTCATTGCTGCGTTTCGTAGTAATGTAATAATTGGAATGAAAAATTGAGGACGAACAATATACATTTTGGGATATTTATGGGCAACATCAACAATTCCAGTGTTATATAATTCATTTTCAGCCTCCAAAAGCGAGACGAGCACGGCATATTCACATTTCTTTTCTGTGCGATCCTTGTCCAATTCTCGCAAAAAGTCCTCATTTCGTTTTTTCGTGGTAGTTTCATCACCCTCATTTTTCATTTCAAACATGACAGAGATAATTTCATTGCCGGCATCATCGCTTTCGCGATAAACATAATCACCCTTGCTTCCAGTCTTTGAATCATTATCCTTTTCGAAATAAGCGTGTTGAAAAGCGGTCGCGCGAAGTTTATTAAATTCTGTTTCACAATGCTGTTCAAGCGTTTCCCCAATCATTTTGGTTGAAAGCTTAAGTTTCATATCTTTACGAAGGGCAATCTCATCATCTTTCATTTTGATGATGTCATCTTTTGTTTTAAGTTCAGATAAAAACTTTTCAAGCAATGTTTTTTCCAGCAGTTGCTTTTCGGTCTCCTTACTTTTTAGGTCATTGACCAGACCATCTCGTTCTTTTTCGATCTTTTTTACGGCTTCGGTAACACTAAGTTTTTTTTCTAATTCAGCCTTATCAACTGCTGATTTCATTTCAGCAAGTTCAGCTTCTTTCTTTGCCGATTGTTCAGCAAGACTACGATCCTTCTCCGCTCTTAATTCGGTCAACTCTCTATCTTTCTTCGCTAGTTCGTCTTGTAATATATTTTTAAGATTGGATTCTGCTAATTTAACAGCACTTTCTTTGTCTTTTTCCGCGATAATTAATCGCTCACGCATTTCTTCCTCAAACTTATGATCACGAACTTGCTTGAGAATATCAGCAAAACCAGCTTCATCAACTTTAAAAACTTTTTTACAATTTGGACAGATAATATCATTCATAGTTTTAAATTTTAAATTATTTTCCCCAAACTTCTGCCAGAATTTCTTCGATTCTCTTTTGAGCTTCGGATTTGAGCAGTTGCACGCCTTCAAGGGCTTGCATTTGTTTGTCTAATTTTTCCACGATTTCGTGTTGGGTTTCAAGGGGAGGCAAAGGGATTTTAATTTGCGCTAATTGATCCTGATTGATTTTTGGCATTCCAGACCTGCCATCTTGAAAACTTTCAGTCTTTTTTGCAAAAAACTTTGATTGCAAAATCAATGCAAAATATCTTGGCAATACCAATTCTTCATTAACCTTTAATGGATAAATATCGGAGCTACAAACCCCATTAAAATCAGCAAAAAAACATTTTTGAAGATTTGGACGAACTTTACTATATACAATATGACCTTTTCTAAATTTATATGATGGACCGACTATTCCAGCCTCTTGAACAGTTTGCAAACTCAACAATCGTCCCGATCCGCTTTCGATATTTTCACCGCCAACATATATTTCAGACATTAGTTTGCTCAAATCTTTCACAGGCGAACCATCAACTTGTGCAATTTTTTCAATAAATTTTGATTCAAAATTAGTGCCTATAAATTGATCAACTGAAAATCCTTTTTCAATTTTCTCCGCTCCCTCAATAATCTGCTGTTGCTTTTCGATTTTTTCGACGATTTCATTTTGGATTTCAAGTGGCGGAAGCGGGATTTGAATAGCTAAAATTTCATTTGTCTTATAAGTTTCTCTGCCAGTTGCATCATCAATTCCCAATTTTTTAAGTGCAGGCCTTAAAGATATAAATAAATATCTTGGATTGATCCTAGTTTCGTCAATCTGAAATGGTATAAAAGTTCCAGTCGAAACAAACTCTCTATCAGCAATAGCAAAAGATCCATTTTGAGTATGCATTTTTCCAATAACCAAATCACCAGGCATAATAAGAATGCGTTTTTTAACTTTTAAATCTACGCCCAACACTTCATTGCTAACTGAAATTGTGTTTGTTTTCGTTGAAATAGTTGGATCACAATAAATCTTGTTTTCTTCAAGTGTTATTTTTCTTTCTTCTGATAAATCCACTAAAAAACTACTCAGTGGCTCAAACGGAAATGCTTTTATTTCTTTCAATATTTCAAAAAGTTTTTCAAATCGCTTATCTTGCTTAATAATCTTTTTATCCAACTTGCTCAAATATTCTCTTGCAATATCCATTTGCAAAGCATTTTTGCAATCAAAAGAAGCAAAAATTTGCAAAGCTATTTTCGAATCAGCTTTTTGAAGTTCCTGATATTGTTTTTCGATTTTCAAATTTTTTACTTCCACATCTTTCAAGGTTTCTCGCCAATCTTTGATTTGCTCAACTGACAAACTGCTACGATAATTTTGCAGATTGAAATGATAGGAATGAGCTTTTTCAATTGCCTTGGCGACTTCATTGTCAATTTGACCTTCAATGATATTGTCAAACTGCCACAATTTTTCAGCTTGCATTTCTTTGCTGATCTTCCTGCTTTCCATTTTTTTGTCCAAATCAAGCACCAATTTTTCTCGCTTTTTCGCGTTCTTTTCGTTGGCCTTCTCACTGACTTCGTTTTTTATTCGCTCAGCAAGGCGAGGATCAAGCGTTTCAATTTGCTCTCGAGAAATGCAAAAACTATGTTTGGTTTCTTTTGGTTTCTTGCCTTGTTTTACTTCTCTGAAAATTTCCAGCAATTCCTGAACTTGACTGCCCGCAATTTCTTTGCGATTCGTTCCCATCGAAAAGCCATCATTTTCAATTCTATAATACCAAACAAAATCAGTCGGCTGACCTTTTTCAAAATACAAAATGGAAGTTTTGGCACCTTGTCCGCTCTTGCTGACAAAAACACCTTGCGGAAGCGAAACAACGGCACGCAAATTCGCCTCACTCAAAAGTAATTTTCGCAATGCGCAAGCGCTGTTTTGTCCCCAAGTTAAAAATCCCTCAGAAACAACCACTGCGCATCTGCCGTTTTGCTTCAAAAGATCAAACATCAATTTCACAAACAAAATCGTGGTTTCCGATTCCTTGGAATATTCTTCCCAAACATTTGGATAGGCTGGCTGGTCACGCTCTGCTCCAAAAGGAGGATTGGCAATGATAACGCTTTTACTGCTTGCGTCGCGAGCAGGATCAAACATTTTCAAACTATCACCTTGATCAATATTATGCGGATTAAGTCCGCGAATATACATATTTACCGCAGCCATTTTGCGGATTCTGCCTTGATATTCAATTCCACCAATACCTGCACGATAAAACATATTTGCCACATTTTCAGAAGGCATTTGTCTGGTTTTTTGAGCTTTTTCAATTACATAATCATAGGCATCAAAAAGAAAGCCGGCGGTGCCACAAGCAGGATCAAAAATTGTATCAGTAAAATCAGGATCAACCATCTGCACCATCATTTGACGAATATGATCGGGTGTTCGATAAAGGCCAAGGTCTTTTGTTCCACCTGTTTCAGAAAGAGCCGATTCAATTGCATCGCCAAGTAAATCAGTTTTTAAAATATATTTCTCATCAATTTCATTGACCATTCCAATCACTTCAGCGATTACTCCGCCTTTCACATTGTTGGTGAAATTAGAGTTGGCAAAAACTTCTTCCATAAGGACAAGCTGATCCTGCATTTTTTGAGGCAAATTGCCACTTGTGACAGTTCGAACTTTCGAAAGAATACTGGCGTAAAAAGGAAAAATGTTTTTATTCAATTCGGATAAAATTTGTTCGCCATTTAAAGAAAGTAAATGCGAGAAAAGCAGGCGATAATCTTCACCTTTAAATAGTTTGCGAAGTGGCACAAAGGATTCATCTTGTTTCAGCTTGGCTTCAAAAATACGCAAAAGCAAAAGTTCAATAATATATTCCACCCGTTCAACTGGTGTGCCAGCAGGTCTGAGTTTATTATGAAGTCTTTTTAAAATGTTGTTTGTTTTATTGTCTGCATAATGCACAGTTGATCTTCCCATATTTTTATACTTTAAAAGTTGTTTGCAATTCCTCAAACACTTGAGGGAAGCGATTTTCAAAAATTAAATTCACATCGTCATAATCATTTCCAATAATTCTTGAAAAAACTGGATTTTCAAAAATTTCTTGCGCGCTGGTTTTTTTCTTTTCTGCTATATTTGCTGAAACAATATCTTTCATATCACGCAGAATTTGAATCTGTTTGTCATTGAAATTATAGGTTTTAATATAGGAGTCAAAACCTTGTTCAACTCGTTCTTTTGGCGTTGGAATGGTTTTAATTTTAAGCCCATGCAAGAAAAAATCCCAGATTGAGCCTTGCTCAAAATTATACATTTTTTGCAATTGTCCTTCGTCAAGATAAACATTCGGATTTTTGGTCCAAGTTTTCAGCTCATCAATTTCTTTTTCATTTGGTTCATAATTCTGATTGGCTCTAGCTTTGGCTTTAATTTCAGTTATTTCTGGCGAAGTATCATTTTCAAGTTCTTGTTCAAAAACTTCTTTGGCTTTTTCAATCGGGATATTATCCACGACTTGAATTTTATCACCGTGCAAATATACGCGCTGAATTAAATGGGCTGGATCTGGATTATCAATGATGCCAGTAGAGCCAGTTCCATGTTGACCAGAACCTGCGCCTTGGCTTGTTGTGCCACCTGCTAAGGAAATAATTTTCTTGTTTTCCTTTTCAGTTCCTTTTCCGTTATCTTCCATTTTTTCACACAGACCGACAAAATCCATAACCTTGAAACTAAATTTGCCAGTTTTTGGATCAAGCCGAGCGCCACGGCCGATCATCTGAATATATTTACCAACTGATTTCGTAAGATTAGCAAAGGCAACATAACGCACACACGGAACATCCACACCTGTACTCATGATATCAACTGAAACCGCGACAAATGGTTTGTGATTTTGATTTTTGAACCATTTTTTGAAAGTTGCATTGAGTTCATCATTTTCAGAAATAATCGCCTCAGCGTAGCGAGGAGAAAGTTCATCTTCCTCAGTTTTGAAAACTTGATTGATTGCCTTAACAAGTTGCACGCAATGAGTTTGACTTGCTCCAAACAAAATGACTTTTTCGCCATATTCAGTGTGCGCTTTGAGTTCTTCGGCAACTCTCAAGCAATTTTCCCAAGCTATAAATTTTTTGTTTAATTGTTCAAGTTTGATTTTCTTTTTATCATCCAATTTCACAACTTCTTCAGTCGTCGGGTCAATATAATGATCAAATTCAACGCCAATTTCCTTGGCTGTTTTTGTAAGTTCGGTTTCAATTGATAAAACAGTATAAGGAGCCAAAAAGCCCTCATCGATTCCGCGAGTAAGATCAAATTGATAATCAGGATCACCCACCTCACAACCAAATAATTTGTAGGTGTCCAAGATTGCCAAATCCTGCTCTGGAATATCCTTGCCCTTTTTGGCGACAGCTGTTCGTGGGGTGGCTGTTAGCCCAATACGAGGACACAAAAAATGATCGAAAATAAGTTTTCTATTAACATTGATTGAACGATGACATTCATCGACAATAATTAAATCATAAAAAGTGCTTGGAATATTTTGATAAATATTTTCTAAAGTATCTATAACAATAATATGAATTTGAGCATTTTTGTATTGTTTATAGTTATTAGAAGTTATGCGGACAGCAGAATATTCTTTGCTGATAAGTGAAAAGCCATCATTGAGTGATTGTTCGGCAAGCATAACTCGATCAACAACAAACAAAATTCTTTTTGCCATATTATATTCCAAAAGAGCTTTGGAAAATGCCACCATAGTTCTTGTTTTTCCAAGACCAGTTGCCATATGTACTAACATTTTTTGCTTGCCAGCTTTAAATTTCTCAATAAGCGCCTGAATGCAGTCGGCTTGATAGTAGGCTTCTTTTCCACAACTCGGATTCATACCTCCAGCAATACCCTTATCAATTGTGATTTCTCTGTCCAGATTGATTTTGCGTGCTTGTTCGATTTTGAGTTGCATTTCTTCAAGCGACATCAGGCTGTTTACTTGTCGAAATTCTCCAGCCTCAAGCCCTTTCCATTGAGTATCATAAAAAAGCGTTCTCTCTGGTGAGCAAGCATAAAGAAAGCGAGGTTTTAGCACAGTTGCATACAAGGTGCGAAGTTTTGTTAAAGCCTTTTTTTCGTCTTCAAATTTATTCTCAAAAATGGCCACTATGTCACCATTTAAATCAGTTAGCGTAATATCTGGCCTGATGCTTTTTCTGCCTTCAAAAATTTTCTGCTGTTCAACAGTTAAGCTATATTCTTGTTGATATAGCAGAGTGTCGCCAACTCTCCAATCAAGCGCTTTTAAATCTTCAATAATTTTCAAATCAGTATCTGTATTAAAAAGTTCTAATTGTGTTGCTAATTTTTCTGGTAGCCACATATCATCAGCATCGATAAAAGAGATATATTCTCCAGAGCTTTTTTTAATACCAGCATTTCTCGAAGCAGAGACTCCTTGATTTTTTTGATCTATTATTTTTATTCTACTATCTTTATTTGCGTATTCTTTTATAGTGTCTAAAGAAGAATCTTTTGAACCATCATTGATT
>CAIPMZ010000009.1 GCA_903866285.1 uncultured bacterium | reverse complement strand
TAAATGTCGAAGACCATTTGAATTAATTTTTTACGAAGCCTATCGCAACAAATATGACGCACTGCGTCGAGAAAAATACTTCAAATCCACCAAGGGGAAAACTACTTTAAATACTATGCCAACGGAATTCCTCGAAAATGACCCGAGTTAGTCGCGGACCGTCCTCGCCTGGATTTCAACCCCAGCTCGATAGCAGAGGACTTGACTATTAGATATAATCGTATATAATTAGATACAGTTAAATATATACGATAAAAACATGGAAAATAGATTTGAAAAAAGGGCTATTTTAAGCCAAGAAATACTTCAAAAAATAACCAAAATTGATGAGTTCAAAGGTTTATGGAAAGGTAGCTTAAGATTAAGCCCGCAGACATTAGGTAGACTTAAGCGCAGTGTGCTAATCACAAGCACCGGGGCTTCGACGCGCATTGAAGGTTCAAGAATGTCTGACAAAGAAGTAGCTAGACTTATTCAGGGCTTGAAATCAACCCCACCTAAGGGCAGGGACGCCCAAGAGGTGGCTGGCTATGCTGACTTACTGGGAAGAATTTTTGATAATTGGAAAACGCTTAAAATTACTGAGGGTCAAATTTTGCATTTCCATCAAATCTTGCTTAATTTTTCTGAAAAAGACAAAACGCACAAAGGCAGCTACAAAACAGCTGATAATATGGTGGTTATGCGCAAAGAAGATGGCACAGAAGTTGTAATCTTTGAGCCGACCAAGCCATATCTTACTAAAAAAGAAATGGATGACGTCCTGCATTGGCTAAACGGCGAAATGAAAAAAGGAGAAACGCACCCACTTATTCTGATTGCCAATTTCATTTTTGAATTTTTAGCAATCCATCCTTTTCGGGATGGAAATGGCCGGCTTTCCAGAGCGTTGACCACGCTACTCCTTCTTAAATTTGGCTACACTTATGTCCCCTATGTTTCCTTGGATGAAATTATTGAAGAAAAGAAGATTGATTATTATTTGGCTCTGCGAAAAACTCAATCTAAACATAAAACAAAAAAAGAAGATATTACGCCATGGCTGAATTTTCTTTTAGACGCACTTATTGAGCAAATGAAAAGAGCTAAAAGTATAATGGAAGAGGATCAACCGGAAAAGTTGCTTTCCGAAAAACAGTTACTGGTTTATCAATTATTTCAAGTTAATACACTGAGTGTTTCAGAAATTAGCAGACTGCTCAAAGACTCAACTCCAATGGTGACGTTAAAGCAGGCGCTAGCACGCCTGGTGGCTTTAAGGTTGATTGAGCGAATTGGACTGGGCAGGGGTAGCAGATATAAAAAATTATAACTGTTTCTTTTTTGAAAAAGGAAAACTACCGGGTAAGAGAAGTTAGCCGAGGACCGTCCTCGGCTTGTTTTTAAATAATAATTTGGGTTTTATTGAAATGCAAAAAGCTGGAAAAATAAGCAATGCAGATGTAAATAATATGATTGATGAAAATAATAAATCATCTCAGGAAGGAAGATCTGAATGTTTTAAAAAATATCCACAATAAGTTTTATTTTAATAATATGAAAATTCAATCAATAATAACAATTGATAAATTAAAGAATTTTTTTTCATCCTTTTTTCTAGAGGGTGTTTTATCTGCAT
>CAIPMZ010000008.1 GCA_903866285.1 uncultured bacterium | reverse complement strand
TTTATTTATTCATTTATTCATTTATTTCGAGTATAATATTTTCAAAAAGTAATATTGAAAAATAGAAAATACGAAAATACCAGCGGTCGTATGTTTTGTGGTTTTTTCTATTTTCTATTCTATTTTTTATTTTTGCTTACTGAAAAATGAAAAGCATTCCCTTGTGTCAGGGTAATTTTATATTGGCAGGATAATAGTGAAAATACGAAAATACCAGCGGTCGTATGTTTCGTGGTTTTTTTAGTAACTTAGTTTATTAATTATTTTTCTATATCACTGCTAGACTAAATTTTAAAGAGGTTTTTCTATTGGCTCCATACCTGTGTGGTATATTTTTTTAGTTAGAGTATAATATTTCTTAGGAGAAGTCTCTCTGAAAAGATATAAAATACTGAAATGCTAGTGGTTGTGTGTCTTATGGTTTTTTTGTAAAATGATTTTACTATTATTATGCGCAAAAAAATTCAGAGTCCAATTAAACAAAAAATTCTTTTATTATTGGGGGCTGGAGTTGCTCTTGGCCTTGCTGGTTCACCACGACAATATTTTCGAGTGCTGAAAATTGCTAAGCGCGACTGGAAATCAATCAATGAAAATTACCTTCGTCGCACAGTGCGAGAATTTTATCAAGAAAGATTGGTTAAAGGTATTGAGAATTCTGACGGCACGGTTAAAATCGTGATTACCGAAAAAGGAAAAAAGAAGATCCTGGCTTTTCGCATTAATCAAATTAGTATAAAGAAGCCAGCCCATTGGGATGGAAAGTGGCGACTCGTCATGTTTGATGTGCCAGAAAAATTAAAGTACAGGCGGGATATACTAAGAGAGAAACTGAAAGAGTTAAACTTTTTTGAATTACAAAAATCCGTTTTTGTACATCCCTATCCATGCTTAGATGAGATAACCTTTGTTGTTGAATTTTATGAAATTCGTAGCTTTGTTAGATGCGGAGATGTGACAAAGCTAACTAACGAAGCAGAGCTTCGCTTACACTTTAAATTGAAATAATAATAAATATACAGCCGTAAATAAGAAAAAAATAGAAAATACGAAAATACCAGCGGTCGTATGTTTTGTGGTTTTTTCTTTTTTCCATTTTCTATTCTATTTTTTATTTTTGCTTACTGAAAAATAAAAAGCACTCTCTTGTGTCAGGGTAATTTTATATTGGCAGGATAATAGTGAAAATACGAAAATACCAGCGGTCGTATGTTTTGTGGTTTTTTTGTGCTAGTCCGGTGAGAATTTTTGTAATTAAAAATCAACTTACGCCTAGGCGTAAGTTGATTTTCTAGCTTGCTTTGGGAGGCTATATTTTTGCAAAGATAAAAAAATAAGAACATCCTTTTTTACGCCAACTCCACCGTTCCGCCGGCAATAATTTTTCTGATCTCTTCGAGGGCTTCTTGGTGACTTTCAATGGAAAATGGCGTTTCTAACTTGTTGGCTTGGTGGTGGAGAAAGACTTTACAAGGGCCAGCCGTGCAAGCGTTAAAAGTTTTCGAAAGCTTACTAATCATTTTAGAATTTGCATCCACCGGCAAAGTCACAATTAGCTTATAGCTTTTAGCTTCGTTAGCTTTTAGGGTGCTAGCGGTTGATTGTTTGTTGCTTATCAAATCTTGATTACTAATTGCCGAATCTCGATTACTGATTGCTGATGACTGATGACCAGTTGCTGATGCTTGATGACTGATGACTGATGACCCGTCTGCCGACGAGGCAGGCTGATAACCAGTCCCTGAGCTATTCTGGTCATTGACCGTCCCTGCTCCGCCGCGGGGATTTTCGTCGTCTTGGCTAGCGTAAGTTTTTTTCGTCGCTTCGACGCGCAGGTAATTTTCGATTTCGCTTTGGTCGAGATTGCGAACTTCGTCGCAAATTAATTTGAAGGCGCCGTCTTTATCGGAAAGTTTGCCTTCGGCGACAATCATTTTTTCTTCTTCCCAGGCACTGCCCATTTTTTCGAGAACTTTTGGAAAAACTAAAATTTCAATTTTACCCTTCATATCTTCAAGCGTTACAAAAAGCATATTTTCTTGACGCTTAGTTAAAATCTTTTGAATTTTTTGGATAACGCCACCGACCGCAATTTTTTGGCCCACCATTTCTTTCGAAAGTTTATCTAGTGGTACAGCGACTTTTTCAAGGTAGCTTTGATACCCACTGGCTGGATGACCACTAACGTAAAGCCCAAGCAATTCCTTTTCCCATTTTAGTTGTTGTCTTTTGCTAGCTGGTTGCGTTTCAAGTAGGGGAACTATTGGCGTTTCTAAAATGGCCTCACCAAAAAGACTAACTTGGTTAGAGTTTTTTTGTTTTTGAATGCTTTTCGTAAACAGCAGGACTTGCTCCATACTTTCGACGATTTGGTTGCGCTCGCCTAGCTCGTCGAGCGCGCCAACTTTAGCGAGGGCGTCAATCGATTTTTTATTAAGATCTTTGGTTTCTACGCGCTGGAGAAAATCAGCCAGGGATTTAAATTTTCCGCCCCGTTTTCTTTCCGCTACGATTTCATGAGCGATAACGTGACCAACATTTTTAATCGCATTAAATCCAAAGCGAATTCGCTGGCTGCCATCTTCCTCAGTAATTACGGCGAAATCCTCAAAACTTTCGTTAACATTTGGCGCCAGAACTTCGATGCCCATCTCGCGACATTCGCTCGCTTCAATGGCGATGCGGTCGATATTATCTTGGTCGGAAGTGAGCAGGGCAGCCATAAAAGCAGCAGGGTAATGCGCTTTTAAATAAGCGGTTTGATAACCAATGATCGCGTAACAAGCGGCGTGGCTGCGATTAAAACCGTAGCCAGCAAAAGGTTCGATAAAAGAAAAAACTTTTTCGGCAATTTCTTTAGTGCTCCCGTTAGTAATGCAACCTTCGACGAATTTAATTTTTTGTTCTTTAATCAGTTCAAAAATTTTCTTACCCATTGCTTTACGCAAGACGTCAGCTTCGCCCATCGTAAAGCCAGCTAGGTCGCGCGCAATTTGCATAACTTGTTCTTGGTAAACGGCGACGCCGTAAGTATTGGCTAAAATCGGTTCTAGTTTCGGATGGACGTATCTAATTTTGCGTCCGTGTTTGCCAGAAATAAAATCCGGAATCCAATCCATTGGCCCTGGGCGATAAAGCGCTACCATCGCGATAATATCTTCAATTACGGTTGGCTTCAATAATTTTAAATAACGCTTCATCCCGGAACTTTCTAATTGAAAAACGCCGGTCGTGCGGGCTTCTTGGAGGAGCTTAAAAGCCTCCGGATCATCAATGGGAATGGTATCAATATCAATGTCAACGCCATGAATTTTTTTGGCGATTCGCAAAGTGTCTTGAATAATGGTGAGATTCTTGAGCCCTAAAAAGTCCATCTTAAGCAGGCCAATTTTTTCCACGTAAGAAGATTTAGTCGAAGAAGAGTATTGCGTTACCGTGCCTTCGCGCGAACCGGTAATATTTTGAATCGGGGAATAATAGGTCACAGGTTCTTTCGTAATCACGACTCCGCAAGCATGCATCCCAGCGTGACGAATAACGCCCTCTAAACGCATAGCGCTGTCAATTAATTTTTTCCCATCTTTATTATTGTGATAAAGCTCTTTAAATTCAGGAACTTCCTCGATTGCTTTTTTAATCGAAGTAAACATCGGAATCATCTGCGAGGTTTTATTACAAAAATCGTAAGGAAAGCCTAAAGCGCGACCAGTGTCACGAATCGCGGCGCGGGCAGCCATGGTTCCAAAGGTAATAATTTGGGAAACGTGATCGTTACCATATTTTTGGCGCACGTAATTAAGGACGTCATCGCGACGATTATCCGCAAAGTCCATATCGACGTCGGGCATAGAGACTCGTTCGGGATTTAAAAATCTTTCGAACAGTAAATTATATTCAATTGGATCAACATTGGTAATCCCGGTTAGATAAGAAATGAAACTGCCAGCCGCGCTGCCGCGTCCAGGGCCAACAATGATGCCGTTGTCCTTAGCCCAATTAACGAAATCCTGCACAATTAAAAAGTAAGACGCGTAACCGCATTTTTCAATGACCGAAAGTTCGTAGGCCATGCGGTCGCGGTGAACCTGGGTAATTTCCTCGGCTTTATATTTTTTATGCAAACCTTTTTCGCAAAGTTCAACCAAATAAGTTGTCGCAGTGTGACCGGCTGGTACGTCGAAATGTGGTAATTGAGTTTCGCCCATTTTTAATTTAAAGTCGCATTGCTCCACCACGAGCTGAGTATTGGAAAGCACCTCGGGATTGTCTGGGAAACCTGCCAGGACTTCCTCGGGGCTGCGCAAGGATAAATCAAAGTCCATTAAATTCATGCGATCGACTTCATCCACTTTGCGATTGGTTTGCACGCAAAGCAAAATGTCCTGGGCGCTGGCGTCTTCTTTATTAACGTAATGGACGTCGCAAGTTGCCACCACGGGAATGTTCAATTCTTTTCCCAGTTTGAAAATTCCTTCGTTAGCAATAGCTTGATTGGAAAATTTGGTGTGACTTTGGACTTCCAGGAAAAAACCATCTTTATCGAAAATATCCTGATATTCCAAAGCCAACTCGCGAGCTTTATCATATTTGCCCATGATAATGTTGGCGGGAATTTCACCTTCGGCGCAAGCGGAAAGTCCGATGAGTCCTTTGGCATATTGCCTAAGCACCTTGCGGTCAATGCGCGGTTTGTAATAGAAGCCTTCCAAGTGGGCAATGGAAACCAATTTCATCAAGTTGTGATAACCTTCCTCGTTTTTCACGAGCAAAATCAAGTGATGGCGTTTGCGGTCTTCGGCAATCGGATTTTTACTGTGTAAATCATTTGGCGTGATATACATCTCGCAGCCAATAATCGGCTTGATCCCTTTTTCTTTGGCCTTGATGAAAAGTTCCACCGCGCCATACATCACGCCATGATCAGTCAGGGCAATCGAATCCATTCCCAGCTCCTTGGCTCGATCCATTAAATCGTCAATCTTCCCCAAGCCATCAAGCAGGGAATAGTGGGAGTGAACATGTAAATGTGTATATTTTGGAGTGCTCATAAAATATTTTGTGAAATAAAAAAGGGTTTAATTTCGAATTTCCAATTTTGAATTTTGAATAAATTTCTAATTATTTAATGTTTCAAACATTTAGTCATTCAGATTTTATTCAAAATTCAGAATTCAAAATTAAAAATTTTTGACAAAATAAAAATCACTAAATTAAAGTGATTCGCAAATATAAATAGAAAAAATGATTTTTGTCATACTGTTTTCAATCTCCATCCCCCAGGGACTCAGCCATTGGGTTTTGCAAGATATTTTAGTAATTTGATTGTAGCATATTTTTTGAAAAGAGGGAATTTCGCGCGTCAAATCATCTAAAATGACACCGAGAGCCTTCCTGATACATCATCTAAAATGACACCCAAATTCATGGTAAAGTACGGGGTTAACTTTTAACCCCAAAACAAGCCATGAATAAAGAAGCTAAGAACCA
>CAIPMZ010000007.1 GCA_903866285.1 uncultured bacterium | reverse complement strand
TTTTGGAATCGCATCTAGGTAAGTTGTTTTTAGCTTAAAAAGTTCGCGGTATTGTTCAATTTTTTCAATAATTTCGTGCGATGGGCGCAATTTTTCCAGCTCGGCGGAAGCAGTCGAAAGGCCTTTCTTCGTTTTTTTAATGTCAGCAGTTGGCAAGCCCATCACGGAAAAAAGAATTTCCGAAAGTTGCGAAGGCGAATTAATATTAAAATCTTGGCCAGCCAGGGCGTGAATGGATTTTTCTAAATGCTTGATAGTCTTGGTAATTTTTTCAGAAATCCCTTGGAAAATAATGGGGTTAAGCTCAATGCCAGTCAGTTCCATCTCGGCTAGAATTTTTAGCAGCGGCATTTCCATTTTTAAAAAAATAGTTTCCAAGGTGCCGTCAGTCAGGCCAGCTTTTTTCTGCTCGGCGCTAATTTCTAAAATTCTTTTTTCGAGCGAAGCTTTTAACTTCAAAGCATAATCGGCTTTTTCGCAAATAAAATTTAGCGCTCTTTTTTCTTCCGCTGGATCAGCCATAAGTGAGAGTTGGCCTTTGGCTTTTTTCTCAAAGGTAACTTCCTCGCCTAGCTCTGAGAAAATAATTTTTTCCATTTCTAATTTTCGACCCGGATCAAGCACGTAAGCCGCTAGCATCGAGTCCCAGCCCAAGGCTGGTCCGCCTTGGGCGGAAAAATCACCTAAATGTAAAACAAGCCCAAGACTAAAAAGTTGTTTATAAATCGTCTTTAAATCATAACCAACTTTCAGGATAGCTTTATTTTCCAACAGATCTTTCAAAAGCAAAAAAGCTTTTTCGCCAGTTGGGAAAAAAGCGGCTCGGCCAGTTTTCCAAGAAATCGCTAGCCCTGAAATTTTTTCTTCAACCGTTTCAACCGCCAGCGAAATTTCAACGGCGCTTTCAATTGCTTTTAAAATTTCAGTTTGATTTTTTTCGGTTACCAGGAAATATTTAAAATCCTGCACCCCCGTACTTTTCGTAGATTCGTTTTCCATTCGTAGTTTCGAATCGGTTATATTCGTATCGGTAATGCTTGCATTAGGTAATCTTTTAATCAAACTAAAGAAATTCAGCTGGCTAAAAAGTTTGACAATCGTCTCGCGGTTAAAATCGTGCAATACGGCTTTTTCCAATTCAAATTCCACCGGTGCATCCAGCGCAATGGTCGCTAGTTCCTTACTTAAATAAGCTTGAACTTTGTCACGAGATAATTTTTCCTTGACCGCACCTTTGATTTCTTCGATATTTTCGTAAACGCCATCCAGCGTAAGATATTTTTGCAGCAAAGTAACCGCCGTTTTTTCGCCAATGCCTTTCACACCGGGGATATTATCCGAAGGATCGCCCCGGAGCGCCTTGTAGTCGATAATTTGATCAGGCGAAAGTCCATAACGCTCAAAAACTTTGTCGCTATCATATAAAACAGAATCGCTGAGCCCTCGGCGCATGGTATAAACGCTAGTGGTAGCATTAATCAATTGTAAGGTATCCATATCACCAGTAACGATGATGGTTTCAATGTCCTCTTTTTTTTGTTTGATCTGGGTGGCAATTGTGCCAATCACATCGTCAGCCTCAAAGCCCGCTTGCTCGTAAATCGGAACATTAAAGGCCCTGACAACTTCTTTGACGCGCGGGATTTGGGCGTAGAGTTCGTCGTCGCCTTTGACACGATTGGCTTTATAATCCTCGAATTTCTCATGGCGAAAAGTCTTGCCCGCCAAATCGAAAGAAGCCACGACGTAGTCCGGCTTAAATTCGCTAATTACGCTCAGTAGCGTCGACGCAAAACCGTACACGGCGTTAACCAGTTCGCCTTTTTTGGTCGTAAATGGTGGCAAAGCGTGGTAAGCCCGATGAATGATGGCATTGCCGTCGATGAGAATGAGTTTTTTTTTGGTGGACATTTTGGATTGGATACGAAATTTAAGTAGTTAGTTTTGTCTCCGCGAGGATTTTTGTGATCAAAAATCCGTGGCGGTCCAGGATTTCACAATGCCCTGGATTGCCACTCCGCCCAGGGCGGATCGCAATGACAGTCTTTTAAAGTTATTTTGAAATAGATTTAGCTTAAGTTTAGGCTATTTTTGAGCAAATATCAAATCATACAATCATACAAACATACAAACATTTAAACATATAATCATAAGCATTTAATCATAGGCATTTAATCACACAATCATTTAATCATTAAACATTTTCAATTCAGATAAACGTTGGAATATTACTAATTGATTTAGTAAAAAAGAAAATTAATCAAAAACGGCTTTGGATAGCCAAAAATGGCAGTAGGGTAAAAGGCTTAGGCTTAAATTTGCTTTCAATAAGCCATTATTTCCGCCAACTATTGACAAAAGACCTTTTATGTGCTAAGCTTTTAGGTTAGATGTAGTTCTTTGAAACCAGATGAAATTAAGTTGACTGCGTTGTGGGATTCTTTATTGAGCATTTCTTTTTCAAGCAAAGGAAGGCTCATAGTGAAAAGACATATAAACATACAGGCATTTAAACATTTGAACAGAAATGCAAAATGCGAAATGCGAAAGTTTTTTGAAAACTGAATAGAAATATAAATTGGTTGCCTTTAGTATTTTTAAAGAAGAATATTTAGGGCAATTAATTTATATCTCAAAAAAACATAGCCCTGCTACAAAAAATAGCGGGACGCATCTGGAGTTAAAATGGTTGAAGCAATCACCAGTCCCATCATTGAAACAAGGTTTCCTGGGACATTCACTGTTGAAGTGAACGACCCAAAATATGGTCGGTACATTTGGTTTTCAACCGATCCATGTTTCAACGGTGTTCTTGGAAGCAGGTGGGTTTTCCAGGGGTTTGTTAATGATAAATACCTAAAAGGTTATTATCGAAATGAACTCCCTGGCAAAGAGTGCCAGGTGGGCTGGGAGTTTGCCCTCAAAATTTACAATACCCTCAAAAAAATAGAGGGATTGAAATTTCAGGTTACTCAACCAGTCAGGCATGTCCCAGCTCCTTCAGAACATGGGGAAAGTTTTTTTTACATAGATCTGGAGCTTGAGCCTATTTGGTTGGGAGCGGCAATCCAGAACGCCTTTGGCCTAGCTGGCTTTCCTCAGTCAGTTGAGATTCGGGAAAAGTTCTGGGACGAAGAAGAATTTGTGGAAAAACTTTCCGATTTTATCGGATCAGTGTGGTCGGCATATAAGACGCATGCTACTCACTGGGAAACAAGTGCACAAATTCTTGCATCCCTTGCATCCTTGTCACAGGATGAGCTGGAGCCAGAAGAAAGCATTGAAATATCAGGGTATGAAGCAAGATTGCTTGTTTACCCAGATAAATCCTTGCGCGTTCTTGGTTTCGGGGTTGATGGAGATGTGGATTATGCGGTTGAAGAAATGGTTGTATCCCCGGAGCAAACTGCCGAAAAAATTGCTTCGGAGTGGCATGAATATTATGCTTGGAAAAATCCAGAGTAAATGTTTCAGACCCGATTGGCAGACTCGTTTAACATAAATGAGTCTGCCTTTCCATAATCAAGCACTCGTTGCAATTGGCAAGGAAGGTTGGACAGTGGAAAGTAATCATATAATCATTTAATCATATAAACA
>CAIPMZ010000006.1 GCA_903866285.1 uncultured bacterium | reverse complement strand
ATGCTAAAAGTTTTTCAACGGATGCCCTAGAAAAGATTAGCGACTATGGCGAGAAATTTTGCACAATCATTTTACTTACAGAAATACCAGGAAAAGAAGCAGAAATCAAAGAACAACTGATTCGCGATGGCTGCACTATTGCAGAGCCGAACAAAAAAACACTAGCAGACATCGAGAGTTACATTAAAGGAAAGGTTGTACATTAAAAAGAATTTTTCAAAACAAAAAATCTTAAAATACCATGACAGAAAAAACAGAAGTAGTGTTACAAGAAAAACACGAAATGACTATCTCAAAAAATCCAGTAATTTTGGCTGGATGTCCAGTTTTTTTAAATTCGCTCCAGGAAACGCTGGAGAAAAAAATGAATTCTTATTTCATAAGGAACATGGTCGTATTTGGCAGTGATTATAAGAAAGAAAGAACAGACTACTCAAACAAAAAAGTAATCTACCTAATCAGCGAAGTAGCTCATTGTAGGCAGTGCTTCCTCAATGGCTACAGCGCTAATGATGTTAATGAGAGTCTTATCATTGAATTAGACAAAATAGATGATCTATGCATAGACATTATGTTATTTGTAAGCAAAAATCATCCATTTGTCCGTCGATGAGCTACATGCACTTGTAATATTTGGGAGTATTACCTCCTTAATGACGAAAAGCCCCAATACGTTGTAGGGGCTTTTTTATTTGCCTTTTTTCGTTTTTTCATGCCATCCCCACCCTCATTTCCACCCAATTTCCGCCCACTTTTGACAAAGACCCAGAGAAAGAGTAGGTTAGAAGTAAGAACGTTTTAAATTAAATCTTCTTTGAAAAAATAGAAGCTTATTTTCTTATTTTATCTTTTTTGAAATCAAACAAGGGAAACCCCAAAATGACCACCGAAAAAGTTACCGTGCCAAGCACGAATGGAAATGCAATCGATGAAAATGACCAAGTAAGGATACTTATTTTCATTGGTGCAAACAAAGTAATAAGAAAATTAATAACAGAGCATGGAGAAATTTTTCCAAACAAGGAAAATATTTGTGTTAAAACTCTTACCAAAATACCCAAAAAAAGAATAACTCGTTTTAACGGTAAGACTATCTTCATAATGGATTTATCTTACGATGTAGTCATCGGCGATAAATTGAAAGAAAAGCAACCATTTGGAAACTGCGAAATAGAACACTTAAGATATCCGATTGGTCGACAAATTAACCCATCGAAAATCAAGCAAGCATTACTAACAACCCTTAGTAAGCACATTAGTTGCTCGTAAGAGAGTAACAGCAAATTGCAAAATCTTCATCAACTTTACACGAGCCCCGTCATCCTACGATGGGGCTCTTTTTCCGCCTTTTTTCCATTTTAAGCCCTCTTCAACTAGCCAGCTCAGCAAGTTCCAAGGAGCTAAGCTCCCTGAATCACCTATCCTCCCGATCCCGCGCCCGCACTAAGAAAATTATCCACACCCATTGACTCAAAACCAAAAATATAGTATCCTTCAAAATGCATTTTATATTTTGAATGCACCTTAACAAATAGTGTTTTTTATTTTTCTTCACAAGAACATAAGGAGCAATTATGCTACAAGTACAGAGAAGTAACACATTCCCACAGTCAACAAACAAAACTACTCCTTGTAGATGTAGTAATCACAGGCGTATTGAGAAGACTCATTATGTCATAAACGATCAAAATCTACAAAGCGCTTTAACCCGCGATTCACAGGTATTGAATCACATCGGCGTAAGATTTGAAATTTGCACAAAAATACAACTCGGGGATAAAATAAGAAAAGAGAAGCTTCACCCAGAAGATCTTATTGTAGTAGTCCACTTATTCAGAGGTAATTCTACTATCAAGAAAGGCGACCACGATAAGGCGATAAAGGAGCTCAAAGAAATGGGCTTTCTAAGAACTTCCGGGATGAGTATTGAGTTTCACAATCACCATCAAGGGAAAACCCTGGATGAAATAAAGAAAATCATTCTCCCTAAACAAGCCGAGGGAGTGGCAGCATAAAAAGAACACCCTTTTAAAAAGCCTCATCGCATGCGATGAGGCTTTTATACATCCCTTCAGCCTTCTCCCCTTAGAACCCTTTCTTCTCCCTTTTTATCTAAAACAATAATCGTCGAGGGCTTGGCTTTCAACTGCCCGTCATCGACATAGAAGTCAACTTGTTCGCCAAAGTATTTTTTAGCTTGGTCGATCGTCTGCGCGGGAGATTGACCAGCTAAGTTGGCGCTGGGTGCCACGAGCGGGCCAGTTTCTTTAAGTAAGTTTAAAAGTTTTTCACTGGCCGGCAAACGAAACGCCAAAGATTTCAAACCGCGATGTAAGTAAAAAAACTTTTCCGTCGGACAAGCTAGCACCACGCTCACTGGCCCCGGCCAAAACGCTTTTAACTTTTTCACTTGCGCTTTCGAAATTTCCACATTAAAAAGTTTTAAATCCTTAATCGAAGAAATTAAAATTATCATCGGCTTTCCTAAGTCCCTTTTTCGTACGCCATAGATCCGCTCGACAGTTTCCTCCCTCAAAGCGCTCCCCACTACCCCATACAGCGTATCCGTCGCCAGCACCCCGATTTGTCCCGCCAACAACTTTCTTATTACATCATTTTTTTTCATAATTTCTTTTTTCCCTCCGTCATCGCGAGGATTTTGTACTCGAAATCAGTGCTTGCCATATTATCGGATGATATATGGGCGATCCAGAGCAGAGCAACACCCCAGATTGCCACGCCTGATTACAGGCTCGCAATGACAACACATTTT
>CAIPMZ010000005.1 GCA_903866285.1 uncultured bacterium | reverse complement strand
TGATTCTCGCCCGGCTATGCATAAAGCGGTTTGCGCGGATTGCGGTAATTCTTGCGAAGTACCTTTCAAACCATCTGGTGATCGACCAGTTCTTTGCAGCAACTGTTTCAAAGGTAAAGATAGCATGAGCTCAAATCGTTCGGGAGGACGTGATTTTTCACGATCAAGCTTTGGCGATAAAAAAATGTTTAGAGCAACTTGTTCGGATTGTGGCGATTCCTGTGAAGTGCCTTTTCAACCGTCATCTGGTAAACCAGTTTTTTGCAGTAATTGTTTTGGCAAAAGCGACAAAGGAAGAGGCGATAATCCGAGAGTAAGCGCTAGCCATAGCAATACTGTTTCCGGAATCTCTAAAGAGCAGTTTGAAATGTTGAATGCGAAATTGGATAAAATTATTCAAACTTTAAATCCAGTTGCCCAGGTGGAAAAAGCCCTGACTAAAGAATCAATTAAAAAGGATATTGAAAAAGTAGAAAATATTGTTAAGACAGAAACAAAAAATATCTTAAATAAAATAGCTAAAAAAATTGTTACCAAAAAACCGCTCGCTTCGAAAGCAACGGTTACAAAAAAGAAGAAAAAATAAAAGTATGGCGGAAGAAGTCGTTTTAAGATTTGATGAAGTAAAATTCGAATATCTTCATAAGAAACCAATTTTAGATTTGGCTAATTTTAGTTTACGTAAAGGGGCTAAAGTAACTTTAATGGGTCAGAATGGAGCGGGAAAGAGCACTATTTTCGGTCTTATTATGAAAGAGCTTTCGCCCCAGAGCGGACAAATTTCTGTTCCCCCGGGTGCGACTATTGGCACAGCTCGTCAAACTATTGCTCGCTCTGATATTGAGTTAACGGTTGAAGAATATTTTTCCAAGGATTTTGAAATTATTCCAGGAAACATCAAAAGTCGAATCGCTAAAGCTCTTGATGCTGTTAATTTTGAAATTCCTTTAGATCGAAAGGTAGGCGATCTATCTGGTGGTCAGCAAGCGCGTATTCTTTTAGCGCATTCTTTAATCGAAACGCCAGATATTTTACTACTTGACGAACCAACCAATAATCTTGATAAGGCAGGAATTGATCATCTTATCGGTTTTTTACTGACTTACGATAAAACGGTAATGGTCATTTCTCATGACGCTGATTTTCTTAATTGTTTTACCGAAGGTGTTATTTATTTAGATAGCTTTACTCATAAAACTGAAATGTACGTGGGTGATTATTATTCCGTGGTTGAAGAAATTACTCGTCGCGTTGAAAGAGAGCAAAGAGAGAATGCTCAACTTGAAAAACAAATCAAAGATCGTAAAGAAAAAGTAAATTTTTTCGCTCACAAAGGAGGCAAGATGAGAAAATTAGCCCAGAAGATGAAGGAAGAAACGGAAGAACTTGAAGAAAATAAAGTTGATGTTCGGCGCGAAGATAAAACAATCCGCCCTTTTTCTTTTCCCGTACAAGATATAGTTGGCGAGATTGTGAGTTTAAAAAAAATAAAGATTATTAAAAATCACGAAGCGATTGTTAAAAATATTGAACGCAGTATCCGAAAGAAAAATCGCCTCTTAGTACTCGGTCCCAACGGAATCGGCAAGAGTACTTTATTGCGCTCACTCGTTTCAGGTAAACAGGAAGGTCAACATATTTTAAAAGGAGTGCGCGTTGGCTATTACAGTCAGGATTTTTCTACTTTGAATTTTCAGGAAAAAGTTTTTGATTCTTTGAAAAATTGTCTAGCAGATGGTTTGGGCGAGCCCGAACTTCGCTCGGTCGCTGCTGGATTTTTAATTACTGGCGACCTAATGGGGCACAAAGTGTCTGATTTATCTGAAGGCCAAAAAGGCTTGCTTTCATTTGCCCGATTAGTATTGATGCAGCCTGGGCTATTAATTTTAGATGAACCG
>CAIPMZ010000004.1 GCA_903866285.1 uncultured bacterium | reverse complement strand
TCACTTCGCTCAGAATGACAGGTTTTTTTATTAGGATGTGTAAGTTTTAATTTAAATAGTTTTATGGAAGAAAAAATAATTTATCCAATTAGACTTAATCGCTATTTGGCGCTAAATAACTATTGTAGCCGGCGCGAAGCCGATGAGTATATTACTAAAGGTTTAGTGATTGTTAACGGTAAAAAGGCTAAAATTGGTGAGAAGGTCTTAGAAAGTGATAAAGTTGAGCTAAAAGTTAAAGAAAAAGGCGTTTTAAAAAAATACGTTTATTTCGCTTATCATAAAGCGCGCGGAATCGTAACCCATTCTCCGAAGGATGGCCAAAAAAGTATCGCTAACGTCGTTAAGGTGGCGGAGGACGTTTTTCCGGTTGGACGTCTAGATAAGAATTCGCGCGGGCTAATTATCCTTAGTAATGACGGACGTATTACGGATAAACTACTTAATCCCGAAAGGGAACACGAAAAAGAATATGTCGTTGGGGTTAATAAGCCAATTACGAATATTTTTCTAAAAGTAATGGGTCAAGGTGTGCAGCTAGAAGATTTTAAAACTCGGCCGGCAATTGTTGAGAAAAAAGATGAGCTGACTTTTCATATTACTTTAACTGAAGGTAAGAAGCATCAAATTCGTCGCATGTGTGCGGCGCTTGGTTGGGAGGTCGTGGATTTAAAAAGAATTAGGATTATGAATGTTAAGCTTGGTCGCCTTGCAATTGGTCAAATGCGCGCGCTTGGAGAAGAGGAGACTAAAACTTTACTGGCAAGTTTAGGGTTATAAAATCTTTTTTGGAAAAGAATAAGGGCAGGGAATATTTATTTATATTCTCTGCCCTTTTCTTTGTTTGGTATCGTGCCCGGTTTAGATTAGTGTTAACTTCGTACTATTATAAGCGTGACTGTTTTTCTCCCCAAGTTCCTAGCAACTTTTTCAGCACTTTTGCCATGTCCGCAAAAAATGTCGATATGTCGTGGTCCCTTGATCCCAGAACCAATATCTTCAACTGTCCCTAAAAATTTTAATTCAGGAATGAAGATTTTTGTTCCGAATGGATAAAAACGAGTATCCGCAGCAATAGTTCCGATGCGAGGCGTAGTGCCAGACTTCGTTTTTTTACCTTCACCATTCATGGCGGTCGCTTTTAAATATCCCTGTCTCGTTTTGTATTCACCTTTTTTGGGACCGAAATAACCAGTCGCGTGTCCCTTGATTTTTTTAATTAAGATTAATGGTTCTTTAGCTCCGGGCAGGAGCTCTTTATTTGCTAGTGGTTGAACGTACGGGACGGTGTACGCTCTGGTCGAGCTAAAAATTATGCTAGTCATTACGATTAACGCAAAGCATAATTTTTTAATTGATCTCGGCTTCAAGCTTTTTCCTCCTTTGATTCAGCCACGATACCTTTTTATCATACAAACAAAAAATCAAACATTGTGATTATCTTTGTTTGTATAAGTTAAAAATTGCACAATTACAATTTCTAAGCTCAATCTTCAATACGCATCAGATTTATTTTTCTTTCAAATTAGGCTAGTTTTTTTGGCTTAAAAATGGTACAGTTAATTCGTTATTGGGGAGATGTAATTAGCCAGGCAATCCCGGGGACAGGCTCCGCTCTGGTTCGCCACGCATTTGGCAGGACACGAAATGCTCGCGATGACGTTTTTTGTATTAATTTTGTAATTTCGTAGGGGTATGAGGATTGCAATTCACGCAGCGGACCTAGATAATGAGCGGATTGATGGCACGAGAGTGTATCTTTTAAATATGCTGAAAAATTTCGGCAAGCTCGATAAGCAAGCTAAGTTTACGCTTTATCATCGAAATGATTTTAATCACCAACTCACTCCGCCGAGTTTAAAAAATTATCTTATTAAAAAAATTCCGTTTCCAATTTTTTGGACTCAGACTCGTTTAGCTTGGCAACTTTTTTGGGATAGACCGGACGTGCTTTGGATGCCCTTGCACAACATGCCGATCCTGCGTCGGAAAAAGCTGAAAGTCGTTGTAACGATTCATGATTTGGCTTTTAAAATCTTTCCGCAATATTTTCCCAAGAAAGAGCTGGCTAAGCTTAATCGCTTAACTGACTGCGCGATTAAAAATGCCGATGGGATTATCGCTGTTTCGCAAGCAACTAGAAATGACATCTTAAAATTTTATCCTGGCGTTAGCGCGGGGAAAATCAAAGTTATCCATCATGGCTTTGACACGCAATTATTTAAAGTAAAAAAAGCTAAAATAGAAAATAGTGAAATTCTTTCAAAATTCAAAATTCAAAATTCAAAATTCATTTTGTATGTCGGCGCCATTCAGCCTCGTAAAAACTTAATTGTCTTGATTGAGGCTTTTGAACAAATTAAAAAAAATCAGCCTGAACTGAAATTGGTTTTAGCTGGCGCGCCAGCTTGGAATTTTAAGGAAACCCTCGAGCGAATTAAGGGCAGTATTTATGCGGAAGATATTAGGGTTACTGGAAAGGTTCCGTTTGAAAGTTTAGTAGTTTTTTATCGCAATGCTAGCGCTTTTATTTTCCCTTCAATTTATGAAGGTTTCGGGATTCCTGTCCTGGAAGCGATGGCCTCAGGCACGCCGACGATGCAGCCGCCATGCAGACCGAGCACCCATTTGTGGGTGCTGGAGATGATGCAGTCAGCACCGGCACAGTCCAGTGCGACTCGCCCCAGCGCCTGGGTCACGTCGACCGAAATCAGGGCG
>CAIPMZ010000003.1 GCA_903866285.1 uncultured bacterium | reverse complement strand
TTTTAAGTTTTAAGTTTTAAATCAATTTTTCAATGATACAATTTTTAAAAATATTTATTTTTCGCTATTTTAATTTAAATTTTAAACTTAAAATTTAAAATTCGCGAAGCGGTTATACTGTCATGATTTCCTTTTCCTTAACAACCCTAATTTCTTCAATCTTTTTATTATAGTCATCGACAATTTCTTGCAATTTTTCCTTACCTTTAAATTTATCATCCTCACTCATCCCGCCAGTGGCTTCCACCTTTTGGATTTCTTTCCAGAGATCTTCGCGCACTGAGCGCAAAGAAATCCGAGCTTCCTCAGCTTTTTGGTTTAAAATCTTTACCATTTCCCTACGCCGGTCTTCAGTCAGCATGGGGATATTGACTCGCACTAAAACTCCATCATTCATCGGGTTAAGATTAAGGTCTGATTCTCGAATTGCACCTTCAATCGCCCCGATGGCGCCACGGTCCCAGGGTTGAATCACAAGACTTCTTGGCTCTGGGGCAGAGATACTGGCAATTTGTTTAAGTGGAGTTTTCGCCCCGTAATAATTTACCATCACATCCTCCACCAAGGCCGGCGTAGCCCGTCCAGTCCTAACCTTACTTGCTTCACTTTTAAGATGTTCCATCACTTTCTCCAGCTCAACCCTTTTTTGACTAATAATTTCGTTGTACATATTTTCGATAAATTTACTGATTACTTTTACCCGCCATTATAATACGCTCGAACAACTTTAATATTTTCGTAGCCCAGCGTAAAGCTTAGCTGGGTCAGTTTGGTCATATTTCAAAACTCCAATTTCCTTCGTTGTATCTAACTGAAAAGTTGCCCACTGCGTTCCGCCATCGGTCGATTTATAGAGGGCTTTAGCGGAAGCGTACATAAGCTCCTTTGGATTATTTGGGCTGACTGCAATAGCGCGAATTGGAAAAGCTTTGGAGCTTTCGATAATATTAACCGCTTCCCATAAATCGCCGCTACCAGTCTTTTTAAAAATGCCGCTACCTGTGCCGACATAAACAACTCCGGCACTGCTAGGATCCCCCGCCAAGCTATAGACGCTTGTGGTATTACTTTTAGTATCGATGCTTTGCGAAATATTTTCAATCACTTTTCCGCCATCTTTTGTCTCAAGCAAACCAACCTCAAAGATTGCAAAAAAGACGTGCCGATCATTGCTGCTGTCAAAAACGATGCTAATTACGGGACCCTCTGCTTTTTTAACATTTGTCCAAGTAACTCCCCCATCTGTCGTTTTAATGATCACCCCTTCACTCGTACCCGCGAAAAGAACTTGGGAATTAACCTTATTAATTGCCAGAGCTGAAATCACCGTGCCGTCAGCTGGCTCAGTATAAATTTCTTTCCATTGCTGCTCCTCCTTTAAGCGTTTATAAATTTTCGCCCGACCATTAAGCACTCCACTAGCATACATCACATCACGACTGCTTGGATCGAAAACAACGTTATACGCTTTATCCGGAAAAGTAACTTGCGTCCAAGTTTCTGCGCCATCTTTTGAAACGAAAAGCCCATTAGCCTGGGTTCCCAGATAAATAACCTTGCTCTCAGCTGGGTCAATCGCCATTGAAAGCACGTCCACACTAGCAATCGTTTTTTTATCATCCACCTTAATTTTAGCTTGCCAAGTAGTTCCGCCGTCTAAGGTTTTAAGCACCGTAGCATTAGCCATGGAGTTAGGCGCAGTTTTAACGGAACTCAAAGAAAGACTACATCCAGAAAAAAGTAGGGTTGCTGAGACTAAAAATAGCGCTGAGAAGATTTTTTTTGACATAGGTAAAGATTGGATTACGCATAATTTATGACTTAAATTACATTCCAATTATAGCAAAGAAAAGCGGAAAAACCAAGTTATTTTTCCTAATTAGCGACTCAAAATCGCTTTATTGGCCCGAGTTAAAATTCTTTTCGAGTCAGCATTGCCTAATTTTTCATGAGCCTGCTCGAAAGCAAGCCACGCAAAATTTTTATTTTCGAAATCAAGCTGGACCCGCTCGCTCTCCGTTTGGACGCAATACAGCACTGCCCTTTTAAAAATATTTACACCCCTACCTTTTTCGATTCTTTCTTTCAGCTCATTACCTTTCGCGCGATAAAAATACCAAACACTTTGACGAAAATTCGGTAAAATTGAAATTTCCGAAATTCCCGTTTCTTCCAAAAGTTCGCGCCGTAGCGTCTGCTCCTCACTTTCGCCTTGCTCAATGTGCCCTTTTGGAAAGTCCCATTGCCAAGAACGATAGCAAAGCAAAAGATACAAGATTTTATTTTCTTGTTTTCGAAACACCACCGCTCCCACTGATTTTTCAAAAGCCAAAAGTTTAGGCATAGCTATTTTTCTTTTTATTTCCCATGGCAGTTTTTAAACTTCTTGCCACTTCCGCAAGGACAAAGGTCGTTGCGACCAACTTTATTGCTGTTGACAATCGGTTTTTGCGGAGTAGCTGGCTGGTTAGTTTCAGTTTCCTGACTTCCAGCAAATTGCGCTTGATTATCTTGCGCCCCTTGATATTGGACATTTTCAGGCAAGGCCTCGCTTTGCGCCTGGGGAGTTGCGGAAACCATCGAAATTTTAAAGACCGTTCTCACCGTAGTTGCACGCATGTTCTCCATCAAATGGGAAAATAGATGAAAAGCTTCCCGCTTATATTCAATGAGTGGATCCCGCTGACCATAACCGCGCAGCCCAATTCCTTGACGCAAATAATCAATTTCGTCTAAATGATTCATCCAGAGCGTATCGATCGTTTGCAGGATAATTGCTTTCTCAATTTCGCGCAGCGCTTCACTACCAATTTCCTGTTCCTTTTTAATATAAGCTTCCTTGGCTTTCCCCATCACATATTCTTGGATTAAGGTTATTTTCTCAACCGAATTTTTCGATTTATCCTCGCGAATTTGCGCTAGCTTTTTAGCATCCTGCTCATCGAAAGAAAAAATATTTTGAATCTCAGCTGTAATTTTTTCAACCTCCCATGCATAATCCTCTCCAGCGCAATGCACTGAGATAGTTCGCTCTATTTCTTCTTCAATATAACCCAGTAATTCCTGCTTAACCTCACTAGCCGCTAAAATTTCTTTCCGCTTTTTATAAACGACTTCCCGTTGTTTATTCATGACGTCGTCATAATCCAAGACGTGTTTACGCGTATCAAAATTATAGCCTTCAATTTTAGATTGGGCGCTTTCAATTGTGCGAGAAATAATCGGGTTTTGAATCGGTTGATCTTCTGGCAAACCGAGCGAGTCCATCATCCCTTTCAACTTATCGCCTCCAAATCTCCGCATCAGCTCATCTTCTAGCGAAACATAAAACTGCGAAACGCCCGGATCACCTTGACGCCCAGCGCGACCGCGGAGTTGATTATCAATCCGACGCGCTTCATGCCGTTCGCTACCAATAATGCAAAGCCCGCCAACCTCGCGCACGCCTTCTCCAAGTTTAATATCCGTTCCGCGTCCAGCCATATTAGTAGCAATCGTCACGGCGCCAAACTTGCCAGCCCCAACGATGATGGAGGCTTCCTTTTCATGTTGTTTTGCGTTAAGAACTTCATGCGCAATCCCTCCGCGAACTAGCAAGGCGCTGAGATATTCTGATTTTTCAATCGCAATCGTACCAACTAAAACCGGCTGACCATTTTTATGCAGTTCCTTAATTTTTTCCACAATCGCGTCGAATTTTCCCTTTTCCGTTTTATAAACGACATCCGGTAAATCTTGGCGCGACATTACCTTATTAGTTGGAATTTCCAGCACGTCTAATTTATAAACCTTCGAAAATTCTTCCGCGCTGGTTGAGGCTGTACCCGTCATTCCAGCCAATTTAGCATACATCCGAAAATAATTTTGAAAAGTAATTGTCGCTAGCGTGCGCGATTCTTTTTGGACTTCCACATTTTCCTTAGCTTCGATCGCTTGGTGCAAACCATCGCTATAACGCCGACCTTCCATTAAACGGCCGGTAAAATCATCTACGATAATCACTTGCCCATCTTTAACCACGTAGTCCTTATCTAATTTAAAAAGAATTTCCGCTTTTAAGGATTGCTCGAGATGATGGACGTAACTAATTTTTCCTAGTTCGTAAATATTACCAACCCCTAAAGCTTGCTCGACCTTAGCAATCCCAGCCTCGGTCAAGGTTACTGCTTTCATTTTTTCGTCGACTTCATAATCCGCCGTTTCTTTTAGGCGTGGAATAATTTGGGCAAAGCGTTGATAGAGTTTTGTCGATTCGCTATCTGGCGCTGAAATAATTAGCGGCGTTCTGGCTTCATCAATTAAAATTGAATCGACTTCATCCACGACCGCGTAATTAAGCTCGCGTTGCGACATTTGCTCCGCGCTTTGCACCATATTATCGCGCAGATAATCAAAACCAAATTCATTATTAGTTCCAAAAGTAATGTCTGAGCCATAAGCTTGCCGACGAGAAATTTCGCTGAGGTTTTCCATTTCAACGCTCACCTCATTACTATCCATAATCTTCGGCTCGTACAAATAAGAAACGCTATGCATAATGCAAGCCGTCGAAAGACCCAGCGCATGATAAACACTCCCCATCCAATTACAATCGCGTTTAGCTAGGTAATCATTAACCGTGACGATATGCACGCCCTTACCTTCCAAGGCGTTTAAGTAAACGGCCAAAGTGGAAGTTAAAGTTTTTCCTTCGCCTGTTTTCATTTCCGTGATGACGCCCTTGTGGAGCGCGATACCGCCTAGTAGTTGCACGTCATAGTGACGCTCGCCAATTACCCGCTTGGCCGTCTCTCGCACCACCGCAAAAGCCTCTGGCAAAATTTCATCCAAGGTTTCACCTTTCTTTAAGCGCCCGCGAAATTCCTCGGTCTTAGCTTTGAGCTCCTCGTCTGGCAGCGCAATCATTTTTTCTTCCCAAGCGTTAATCGCCGCCACAATTGGACGGAATTTATTTATTTCTTTTTCATTTGAGCCAAATAATTTACTAAATAGTGCCATAGCATTTAATCATTTAAACATTTAATCATATAAGCATATAAGCATACAAACAAGCAAACATATAAGCATACCTGTTTAAATGTTTACATGACTTGCATGACTTACATGACTTCATCATATCGCAAAAAAGCCGTCTCGTCCACTAAGAAATAATCAAAAAAACAATCCGACCGCAAGGCAGTTAGGATTGTTTTAAGAGTTTTTTTGGAATTTTGTTAAGCTGAATATGAAAGCTGTTCTAGTTTAACTACACGCTTTTCTAATTTTTCAAATTCTTCCGCGTCAACTTTTCTCCTCAATTCGAACTTTACCTCCACCATATCATTTTGCAACCTATCAATCTTAGTTTCCACACTATCTAGTCTATTTTCGACATTCTCTAGTCTATTTTCAACACTTCCGAGTCTAACCTCAACTCTTTCAAGTTGATTTTGCATAACATGTTGAACCTCGAGAATTTCACCTTGAGTTTTCACAAGGCTAGAATAATTCTCTGACATCATTTTCATAGTGCCATCCATGCTTTCCAATAGAGAACCAACTTCTCCTACTGTGTAGACTTTTTCTTTAGTTTTTTTAGTTTGGTTTTGCATAAGTATATAATATAACTACCGATTAAGGCTGTCAATTTTCACTTAACATTCTCACTTTAAAAAAGTGCCAGCTTCTTGTAGCGAAGCGAAAAAATCTTGAAAGTGATCTTTAAAAAGCATGACGCGATTCGTAACTTGTTCGCCTTTTTGGTTTTTATAAGATTCCGCAACCGTTAAATAGTTACTCCCATTACTAGCTTTTTTAATATCAAAGAAATAATTTTTGCTTCCAGCTCGAAGCATTTTAGAAAAAACTTTTTCCGGCATTTTGTTTCCGCCTTGAGCGGGAGTTTGATAGTTGCTCATTTTGTTTGCCCAGTTAAAATCTGTTTTGTGCCAAAACAACGAAAACTGTCGCCTTAAGGGAGTTCAACTCCCCTAATGGGAGTTGAACTCCCAAATAGCAACGAAATTACTCTGGCATCAAAGACAAAACTTAACTTGGATTTTTAATTTTTTATTTGTTAGCTTGAGCTTGCGGCCGCTTGCTCACAATGATATTCTAACAGTTACCCAATATCACTGTCAAATCACCCCTGTGGATAAGTCCAAAAATTGCCTACTCGTAACCAAAAACAGCCTATCTTAAGGCTGTCATTTTCTAAAAAATATTCCTACTTTCATACCAACCAATTATTCCAAAAGCGATTTTACAATAGCTTTTAACTCTTTCAAATTATGATCGCACGTTTCCCAGACAACTCTTTTGTTGACGCCGAAATATTCATGAATAAGCGTATTCCTTATCCCAACAATCTTTCTCCATGGAATATTAGCGTGCTCATTTTGAAATTCATCACTTATATTGTTAGATGCTTCACCGATGATTTCCAGCTGTCGGACTATGGCATCGAAAACAAGTTCATTTTTTGAAAAATCATCAAAATCAGCGACAAGTTTCGCATACCTTTCTATCTTGCCGATAGCTTCCATTATGTGCTCTAGGTAATTCCTATCATTTTTCATAGATGAGTTCGGCTTCATTAATTACTTCGTCGCGAAAAAATTTACTCAAGCCCTCAGGAGTAAGCAAATCAACTTTTTTTTGGATCTGATCTCCAATTGAATTTTGAATTTCAACATATTCAAAAAGGCCAATGTGGGACTCTGGGGTGAATTCAACCAGCACATCCACGTCGCTGTCATCTTTGGCTGTGCCATGAAGATACGAGCCGAAAAGTGACACTTTTTGGATGTCATTTTTAAATGAGGCATTTTCAATCGCCTGGCGAACTTTTTCTTTGATTTCTTGTTTACTCATATGTTTTTTCTAATTTCAGTATAGCAGTTTAGCCTAAAAAATCAACTCTCAGTCTCCTATCTTCAACAATCAATTGCAACATGAGCTTGAAATAGGCGCGTCAAATCATCGAAAAAACCGCTTACAATAGCTGTTTTTAGGATATGAATTTTGAAAGTATTTTTTTAACTGTTGCTTCTCACTAAACCCAGATCCGCGTAAATCCGTTTTACCTCACCCTCACCGTCACGATTCTACTCGTGCTATTGCCTACCGCATCCGAAGCTTTTAGATTCAAGATATGCAGACCAGCGGGCGTATCAAGCGGCACAGTGAAAGCTTTACTTTTCGTCGTTTTTGTTTTACCGAGGAAAGATATTTTGTAACTGGTTACTTTAATATTGTCTTTAGCTTCCCACCAGATTTTAGCGCCTTTGGTTTTGGTTAGGAAAATTGGGAGGTTGGTAATTTTAGGTTTTTGGGTATCGATTTTAATTTTGTAGCCAGCGGAAGTTCCGAGTTCCGTCCCAGCTCCATCGAGATAGCGCAGGTAGAAAGTAACCGTGGTGTCTTTTTTTTCTTTTACTTTAATATTCCAGGCGCCGGTTGCATCAGCTGGGGTAGTTTGCACTAAGGCGCCACCGCGATAAAGCTGGACTGAACCGTTGGCGATTAGGCTATTGGCTCCCTTAAAGGAGATAGTTTTACTTTTGGTATTAATTTTTTTAGCTTGACCAAAAGTTACTTTTTTGTTGGCGACCTTTAAAGAATCATTGGCAAAGACGGAAGGTTCTGGTCTGGTAAGCTTGTAAACGGCAGTGGCGTTAGCCTCGAGACTGATCGTAAATTGCGAATTTTGATAAGTCGTGACCTGGCTGCCCGTAAAATAGTCAGCCACTAGGGTTGGGACGTAAGGTAAGTCCGTGGTTGAAAGAGTGGTTGTAATGGGAACGTCTTGGGTATTGAGGACAATGAGATATCCTTCCCCGTTATGCTCGCGGGTACCGTAACGAAGCGTCGCGTCGGAGGAAGCGAACGACCAGTCCGTCCATTCCGGCTCGCGGATAATTGGCATCATCGCGTCGATTTCGCGACGGAGTTTGGGGAGTTCGGTGTAGAGACCGGTTTGAGCGAAGGGGACGAGACCCCAGGCACTATAATCAGGACAACTGATATCCGCCACACATTCCCGCCACCAGCCAATCCCCTTGCCACCTGAAAGAATAATGTCGTAAAAACGCCGACGCCAGACGGCCGAAGAAAGGAGGTCTGAACCGTAGATATTGACTTGCCCGACCACTACCGGGTTGGTCTGCTGCTCAATATTATTCATTATAGTTAACCCCGTTGGCCCAGTACCCGTGCCACTGTGACCAACATTCATATAATCACCGAAAATATCGACAAATTTGGCCTTTCCATACATCCTTGTAATACCACGCTCTCCCAGTAGTGCATAAATTGGATGCAGCCGTTTACCGCTTTCATCAACATCAAACGCCTTAATAGTATCAGTGACATTTTTCCAAGTGTCATAAACTGATTGATCCGTTTCATTATCCCAATAATACCAGAGCAAATGATCCATTAGGCCAGCATTCTTAATATACATGAGGCGTTGAGACATAAGCACTGTATTATTAAAGGAGGCGGAACCGGGCTCGACATAAGCAGTAATATTGAAACCAGCATACATCCCATCCGGATTGAAATCAGAAATGGCATTTTTGTATTTTAACAAATCGTTTGCACCCGTCATTGAACAATTAAAACCCTGCTGAGAAAAAACATTATAATCAGCATAGGGATCACCATAAACGCAAATCGGGAAAAATGATTCCCACCTTCCGTTTTTAAAGAGTTCCACGTTGCCGAGTTCATCAACGCGAGTCATGCCACCCTCGAATGGTACTTTAGGCGTCGGGGGTTGTTCGAAACCAATGCCCTCGCCGAAATAAAAGTTATCAAGCCAAATATGTCCATCATCTCTAGGTGCCGGCGTACGTATTATTTTAATTTGAAGATATTTTGTATTTATATCAGGTACAATAAATTGTGTATTTTCCTGCCATTCATTTTCAAGTGAAACTGCTATACGAGCAAACTCATTATTATTCGCTATAAAGTTTCTGTTGGCATCGTAATTTGCAGAATACATTTTTAATATTGATGGCCAAGCATCGGTTTTCGTATATGCAGAAAAAGTGTACACCTTTCCTGATTCAACCGGAATTAAACCAGATGATCCTGCATATGACCGCTCAGTACTGGGGTATGGAGTTGTCATTCTAAATGACCCCGTCCCTTCGTCTCGCGAGACGGTTGAGTCATAGATAGCATCCCCACCCAAATCCCAGCCTGTCACCCCATTCACATCCGGGTTCGTCACCAGATTCGCTCCCGTTCTTTTTAAATGCGGGCGCACCGCAGCGGCAGCGTTAGCACCAGGAACCTCAAAAAAAACTAGCCCTAAAATATGAAAAAGCAAAAAGAAAGCAAAGAAAGAAACTTTATTTTTTAGGGACTAATTAAAAATATGTAAGGATAAAAATGGCGATTTGGAGTACAATAGAAGACATAATTGTAAATCATCT
>CAIPMZ010000002.1 GCA_903866285.1 uncultured bacterium | reverse complement strand
TTTTCCGCCCGCTCCTGCTCGCCAAGCAAATCAAGCACACAAATAACTTCTTCTCGCCCACCATCAACCAAAACCACTCCAGCAGTATTTTCATTTAGGATTGTAATTTTAATTTTATTAATTGGAAAAGATTGATTTTCAAAAATAAAATTTTTGCGACCAATGTAATATTTAACTCCCTTTGCCATAAAACAAGGAGTGTCTTCCGTTAGAAAAAATTCCTTCCTTAACAAATTTGAGGTAGGACTGTTTGTGATGATTTCAAAATCATTCAAGCTAACTAGGCCCTTGCGTAAAAGATTTTGACAATTATCAAGCAAGAATTGCTGCGGAGAGCTGTAACCTTCTGTATAATTTCCATATGCTCCCAGATTTTTACGCATCCATTCCAAACTCAACTTCACATATTCATTCTTACTTGAATCAAAAACCTCCAATTCACCGCTCTCATTTCTTTGCGCCTGAAAATCTCGCAAAAGTTTTGTGGCAAAAGCAAACTCCTTCATGTTTATCGTGTCGCCATTTTTAGCTTGCATATCCAAATTCCAAGTTGGATGCTGCCCATTTCTCTTGTCTGCAAACACATCCCAATAATTTAAATAATATTCTTTGTTTTTTATTTTTTCCAAATCAAATGCATCCTCCACACTATCCGGGACATTGAATAAAGGTTGCTCATGCACTTCTTTTCCTTCCTCAATGCAATTTAAATAATCCTCCCTCGAAACAACTGAGAGATCTTTCAGTGCCTCAAAAATCATTGTTTTTGTGACATTTTTTTGTTTTCCTTTGGCAATATTCAGTGAGGTTTTTCTGAATTTTTCCTGCACATCATCACCCAAAAAAGTTTTAACGTCAAAAACATTAACGCCGTGTGTCTGAGTGAGAATATTTTCTCTCTTAAGAATATCCCTAATTTTTTCTGAAGGATTATATTTAAGTTTATTAAGTTCTTCTTGAAGCTCTGCTATTTTAGTATGCAAAGATTGGAGTGCTTCCACAGATTTATTTTCTTCTGGCAAATTCAAAACACTTTCTTCTGGTGGAAACTCAATAATTCTTCCAGTTTTTTCTCCACCTTCAACCGGAGCCACTACTGGCCCATTCTTTGAATCTTGTTCTGGTTGATAAACAGGTACTCGCTCTGCATTACTCATGCCTTCAGGAAAATTAAAAAATTGACAAACGCGCTTTTTTTTGTATAATAAGGTTATAAACTACATTATCTTGTGGGGCTGAAATGCAGGAAATTCGGCTCTACTGCGGAGCGTTAGTAGACTCCTTGTGAGTATCCAAAGCGCTACGATGGGGGTTGCCGTTCCCCCAGTCCCACAAGAGAGTGTAGTTTTTTGTATATTTTTTATCTCGCAGACGAAAAGCTGTTGCAATCTGAATTTCTATTTTTTGACCAATTGCCATTTGTGCTGACTGCGCCTCGAAAATTTCACAACTACTCACACAAATTTCCAGAATTTCAAGCGTACAGAAATATTCTTCGTTTTTTATTTTTTTAATAAAACAAAAGTCACCTCTTTTTCCAGCCAGATTTTTATATATCCTGTCTGGAAATTTTATTATCTCATGCAAATGATCAAGCAAAAATAAGAATTCTTCCGCAGGTTTCTTGTCAAACAAGTGCTTTAAGCACCGTGAAGTAATAAAAACGGCCTTGGCAGAATTCTCAATTTCAAGCCCCTCCATAACTGCCTTTGTCAAGTAACCCAAAAACATCTTCCTATCAGCAACCACAGCCTTTTCTGGAGTATTTGCAATATGTTTTTTAAAAAATTCTTTTAAGCGCATCTTTTGAAGAATTAGGCTTAATTAAACTTTTGTAAGGATTTTACCCTCTTAATATCTCTTGAATCATCTTGTATCTACGCTCTTGATTTAGTCCTCGATGGACTTGCAAGAGCGTTTTTGTTTTTCCAAAAAATCCATCAATCGAATTTGTAG
>CAIPMZ010000001.1 GCA_903866285.1 uncultured bacterium | reverse complement strand
TCTGTATTAAAGAAGGTTACCATATTTTTTCGACAATATTGATAAAGGGCGTCTAGCACGTCTTTACCCTGATCACTGACCGGAAAAACTTTGCCATTTTTTTCCACTTTTGTTTCCACACCCTGACTACGAAAAAAATCTCGTAAATTAGTTGGGCTCATGCGTTTAAAAGCATTGAGTAAAAACCTACCATTTCGGTAGACTTTTACTAATTCCACTATCTCTTCAGCCTCTTGGGTAAGGTTACAGCGACCGTTGCCAGTCATTAGAAGCTTAACGCCATAGCGATCGTTCTTCTCCACCAAGGCCACCCGCGCGCCCTTCTGCGCAGCTCTGCCAGCCGCCATGAGTCCCGCCGGCCCGCCGCCAATAACTAATACATCAAATTGTTCCGCAATTATTTTCTTAACCATATTTAAAGCTTTTATTAAGATTTTAGAGCATCTTTTCAAATTAAATTATATCATGACACGCTTTTGTTTTCTTAGCAACCCTAACCCTTGCCCTTTTCTATCTTCTGGGCTATACTGCATTATTAGGGTTTAGGATTCATACTTAATACATTATACTTAATACATTATACAAATTCATGTTACTAGACGATGTCAAAATTGAAATCTCAGCTGGAGACGGCGGTAAAGGTTGCGCAGGCTTTAATAAGAACCTGATGAGCCTTGGGCCAGCTGGCGGGAGTGGTGGCAAAGGCGCCAGCGTCTATTTTGAAGGTGTTTCAGACCTTAACGCTTTTAACCAATTCCGTTTTAAAAAACAACTTTTTGCCGAAGATGGACGCGAAGGCAAGGGTCAATTTTGCGATGGTCCAGATGGTAAAGATTTAATTATTAAATTACCAGTCGGCACCGTTATTACCAATACTGAGAATAAACAAGCCATTGAAATTACTAAGGTTGGCGAAAGAGTTTTAGCCGTTAAAGGTGGCCGCGGTGGGCGCGGAAATTTCCTCTTCCGCTCGGCTAAAAATACGACCCCAAAAGAATTTGAATTCGGCAAAAAAGGCGAACGCGCCAGCTTGCATTTGCAACTTAAAATGATTGCCGACATCGGCTTTGTAGGCCTACCAAACCTTGGTAAATCCAGCTTGCTTAATGAGCTTACTAACGCCAGTGTTAAAGTCGCTAATTATCAATTTACGACCCTAGAACCAAACTTAGGTGTTTACTATGGTTTAATTTTAGCTGATATCCCAGGGCTAATCGAAGGCGCCTCTGAAGGCAAGGGACTTGGAATTAAATTTCTTAAACACGTTGAACGCACTAAGATTCTTTTCCATTTTCTAGCCGCCGATAGCGAAGATATTATGGCTGACTATAAGACTATCCGCGCTGAGCTCGAGGCCTATAACCCAGCCCTGCTTGAAAAACCGCAATACATCCTCATTTCCCGCTCCGACACAGTCAATGAAAAAGAGCTTAAAAAAATTCTCACTAAAGCCAAGAAAATCAGCAAGAATGTCCTGCCAATTTCCATTCACAATTGGGATCAACTGCAAAAAATTAAAGAACTCTTAAATGATTTGGATGCTCAGAAATAACGGCTAGTAATCAGTAACTAGTAACTAGCAACTAGATAAAATAAACAAAAAACGAGAATTAATTTCTCGTTTTTTCGTTCGTAGATTCGTTTTTAATTTCGCCTGCATCGCTACGCGAAGCGTTGCGGGCAGGTAGTTTCGCATCGGTTATTTATTTTCTTTAGGTTCAAAAATATTTAATATTCCGTTGACCAGTGATAAAATCAAACTAAAAAGTAGCGCCCACCAGAAACTACTAACTAAAAAGCCTTCTACAAGTGTGCTTGTTAGCAAAATTAACCCAGCGTTAATAACGAGAGTAAAAAGGCCCAGGGTTAAAATATTAATCGGTAAAGTTAAAATAACCAAGATTGGCTTGACAACCATATTTAAAAAACCTAAAACTACCGCCACCACTAAGGCCACAAAAAAACTTTCCACCACTATCCCTGGGAGCAAATAAGCCGTAATCAAAACCGCCACCGCCCGCAAAAACCAATGCAAAATTATTTTCATAAGTTTAAAATTAGCTAATTATGTCACCATTATAACATATACTAGCAATTTTTAATTTGAAATTTTTAATTTTTAATCAATTTAGAATTTTTAAATAAATAAATTTTTAAAACATTTTTTTATTAAGTTTTGATTTCAAATTTTAAATTTCAAATTACAAATTTTTCAGATATTCTTTCAATATTATCTCCGCCTCACTGACCTTCTCGGTTTCCATCAATTTAGCGCGAAGCTCTTTAGCGCCTTCGAACTCAGACACGTAGGCCTTAAAATGCTTTTTCATGACGTGATAGCCCTTAATATGTTGAGAACTTAATTCTTTTTCAAAAAATTTCGCATGTTCAATCGCCACACGGAATTTCTCAGCCAAAGAAATATTTTTGATATCAATTTCTTCATTGAAAAACCAAGGGTTGCCAAAAATTCCGCGTCCAACCATAATCCCATCCATGCCAGATTTTTTGGCTTTTTCCTTTCCATCTGCCAAACTCGCCACGTCGCCATTGCCAATAATTACCACACTAGCTTCTTTTGCCATTGCAACTATCTTTGGTGCCATTTCCCAATGCGCGGGAACTTCGGACATTTCCTTTTTCGTCCGCAAATGCACCGTCAGGGCCGCTGGCTTTTCCGCCAAAATTTCCGGTAGCCAAGTTTCCATTTCATTTTTTGAAAAACCAATCCGAGTTTTGACCGAAACTGGCATTTTGCCCGCTCCTTCCTTAGCAGCGCGAATTAGCTCTCGGGCTAACGCTGGCGTTCTAATCAGGGCGCTACCGGCTCCCTGTTTGATCACAGCCTTATCTGGACAGCCCATATTAAGATCGACGCCATCAAAACCCAGCTCCGCTATGATAGCCACGGCTTTTTTAATATTTTCTGGCTTTGACCCAAAAATTTGCGCCACGATTGGACGTTCATTTTCTCCAAAGCGAAGCTCTTTCAAGAAAACCGCTCGACCCTTTTCACTGACCAAACCATCGGCGCTCACAAATTCCGTATAAATCACCTCAGGCTTCCCATATTTAGCCAGCATCTGCCGCTGCGCATAGTCCGTCACATCTGCCATCGGCGCCAACACAAAAAACGGCTTGTTTCCTGCCGCCAGCTTTTGCCAAAAATTATTTTCTTTTTCAAGCATAATAATCTAGAGGTATAAATTTATTAATTTAAAATGGTTTCTCTTACAAATTAAAAGTCATCAGTCATTAGTAACTAGTCATCAGGTTAAGATGATGGATTACTGATGACTGATGACTAAGTATAAAGACTCTTAATAGGAAGCGCAAATGTTTTTCATCGGCTATAACTTAACTTTTGCTTCTATTTCCCCGTCGTTGTCCCCCCGTTGGCCTTTTTAAAATTCACTTTCCAAGTTGGTTCGTATGGATTATCAAATTCATCTTTGACCTCCACGGTTTCACCCTTCATTAAGGTTGTCAGGGCAATATCATTAAGCATTTCTTTTTCAGTTTCAACTTCCCGCTTTAAATCATCGAACTTCTCCCAAGCCCTCCCGAGTTCAGCTTGAATCCTAGCTTCAATTTGTTGTTTCTTTTCTCGTAACTTAGTAATCTCTTCTACTACTTCCTCATACTCATCAGCCTGCACCAAGGCATCTTTATACATATCCCTCAAATCCTTCTGCTCCTTCTTCATCTCCCTAATATGGTTAAAAACTTCTTGAACGTTTTGCATTTACCCTGTTAAATAAAATTTGAACCCCCATCAGCGGTTCAGTTTATTTATAAATTAATTTTTATATTCTTCCTCACCTGTTTTATTTGTTTCGATTCAAATTTTAATTTTAAAAAATAGCAATTTTTTAAAATTATTTAACAGGGTGAACTTCCTCTTTAAGGATTAACATTTTCCAAGTATAGCACATTTTTATTTTTCAAGAAAGCTAAGGTTTGCAAACAAAAAAGGCGGGGTAAAATATTTACGCGCACCATACTAATAAAAATAAAATTATTTTAGGACTTATGTGTTTAAACAAAAGGCTACCTTTATAAGTAGCCTTTAAGTTTACTATAATAAATATCCACATCACTAATCCATTTTTTTTCAGAAGCCGTCTTATCCAAATCCTGACAACTATACCCACATTTCCAGACAATCATTTCCTTCGGGGAATCAATTTTTTCATCATTGACTAATTCGTCAATGCGACTAGCCACGACGTCCACTGCTTCCTGTGGAGTGTCAAAACAAGTATGCCCACCACTACCCATAGAATCAGTTTTAAGTCTAAAGCCCCAATAATTATAACAATCTCTACCCGCCAAAACCGGGCTTCGTCTACCCCAAGCACTTTCCTTCTTGGCAATTGCAATCATAAAAGCGGCCACCTTGGGATCCTTGGAAAAAATATATGGGGTCATTTCCGCAATCGGGTAACCTGCTACAAGAGCATTGATTCTTATCTCCATTGGAGTTTGCGGTCGAATAAAAGGCGCTGCAATTTGGGCAACCTCTTTATCCTTTAACAGGGCGATGCTTGAAACAACCGCTAGCGTTCCCGTAAAGATAATCGCCAACATAAGTAAAAGCAATTTACCCTTAGCTGGGTCAATTTCGCCGTAAGTAAAAACGCCAAAGTGAGGAATTTTCTTTGCTCTAGGGGTTTTTTTAAGATTTTTCTTCACTGGCTTTTTCATATTTCTTTTTAAAATTTCCAGATCGGAAGAGCAACGTCTGAACTCCAGTCACCTG